>JAHHQS010000039.1 GCA_020026285.1 Parabacteroides sp.
AGCCATTGCTGGGTTGATAGCAGAAGCATTGATTATAATAGAATCCGGTTTTGCTGTTACAGGTTCACCTTGAGCAGCACGAAGCATACTATTTGTTTCTAGAAGAGGAAAACCAGTCAAAACATTTCCTACTAATTGAGGTCTTGCCCAACCTAAGATATCAATACCAGCATGTTCTTTGATTTGTTCAAACACGACAGGTAAAACTTCTTTTACAACTTGATCTTGTTCTGCCTTAGTCATTGGAGCAGACTGTGCAGAAAGATTTCCTACTGGGGCAGCCATCAATAAAGCTGCAAAAACAGATGTAAAAAACTTTTTCATAAGCAATAAAATTAATATATCTTGTTATATATTGCTAAAGTAGTACTTTATTTTCTATTTATACTCAACTTTTATAGGTTTAACTAAAAAATGGAATAATTTTACCACTTATTATTCCCTTTTTTAGGTGAAAAACGCAAAAAAAGGAGAAGTTCCATTCAAGAACCCCTCCTTTTCTTTATAATCTGCGAAGTATTATTTCACCAAAATATTAGCAATTCGGCTTACTTGTCATGATATCTAATACTAAATTATCTGTTGCTTCCATTCCTTTCGAGCCAATAGAAGTCAAATTACGGATTGATTTATCAACATCATCATCAATGATTCCTTCAACCGCAGAGACTACTTTATTTTCCATAGCCATCATGGCAGAAAGCATGGCTGTTGAAACACCACTTGCCACTTTTAATGCACAACTTGGCTTAGCACCATCACAAATAATACCTGTAATATTTCCAATCATATCCTTTACGGCATATGATATCTGTAATTTTGTTCCACCCATCAACCATGTCAAACCACAACTTGCACCTGTTGCTGCAACTACACAGCCACAAAGAGCTGATAGACGCCCCAAACTCTGCTTGATATAAATAACCATCAAGTGGCTTAACATTAAGGCTCGAATCAGCTGTTCTTCTGTACAATGATTATCTTCTGCAAATGAAACGACCGGAAGGGTCGCAGCAATTCCCTGATTTCCACTTCCAGAGTTACTCATAACAGGAATAAGAGCACCATCCATTCGAGCATCACATGCAGCAGCAGTCAGCATCAACATATGTGTATATGAAGATTCTCCCAAATATTTTTTACCAATAGGTCCGGAAATTGTTTTACCTACCGCATGTCCATATTCTCCTTTAATGGACTCCATAGCTGCCTGTTTATTCAAACGGGCTGTATCTAAAATAAATCGGATTTCATCTATAGGCATTGTTGTTGCAAACTCATGTACCATTCCAAAAGAAAGTTTCAGCTCTTCCTCTTCTTCCTCATGAGTATCAGATATTGCAGTTCGTTCATCCAATAAAACTTCATCTCCTTTTGCCAGATAGACAAAATGAGTATGTTCATGAGCAATCACAGCTACAGACTTTGAATCACCAGCATGACAAACAATTTCTATATATAGCTTATCTACATGTTCCTTTAAAGCAATATGAATAATTTTGTCATTGATCAACTGTTTCCCAGCTTCCAATGCTTCAGGATTAACATCCTTCAGAACTTCCAGTTCGTATGAAGATTTTCCTATTAAAGCTCCCAAAGCGATAGCAATTGGCAAACCGAACATTCCAGTTCCTGGTATCCCGACTCCCATTGCATTCTTTAAAATATTTGCACTTAAAAAGACTTCAATCTTATCAGGTTTCTGACCTAACAATTCTGTAGCTTTTGCAGTTGCCAAAGCTACAGCAATAGGTTCCGTACAACCTATTGCAGGGATGACTTCCTGATGAATAAGTTTTAATATTTGTTGCTGAATTGTTTTATTCATAATCCTCGTTTAAAAAATCGTTGACAAATTTACGCAAAAAAGCGGCTTCTCAACGCCTTTCAATAAGAAATATCTTACATATTAGATAGAAACAAACACTGTTTCTATCATATTTTCAGAAATCAATTGTTTTCTAAAAAGAAAAACACGGACTTTAGAATATAATCCTAAAGTCCGTGTTATATCTTAGTGTCAATAAAATATTCAAAATCTTATCCATTCATTGAAGCCAGGAACTCCTGGTTATCAATAGTCTGCTGCATTCTTTGTTTTACAAATTCCATTGCTTCAATTGAATTCATATCAGCCAGATATTTACGAAGAATCCACATACGATTCAAAGTAGTTTCATTCTGCAACAAATCGTCACGACGAGTACTTGAAGCTGTAATATCAACAGCAGGATAAACGCGCTTGTTAGATAATTTTCTATCCAGCTGAAGCTCCATGTTACCTGTTCCTTTGAACTCTTCAAAAATAACTTCATCCATTTTTGAACCTGTTTCAATCAATGCTGTAGCAAGAATTGTCAAACTTCCACCATTTTCAATATTACGAGCAGCACCAAAGAAACGTTTCGGTTTCTGTAATGCATTAGCATCCACACCACCTGAAAGAACTTTTCCAGAAGCAGGCTGAACGGTATTATAAGCACGAGCCAAACGAGTAATAGAGTCTAATAAAATCACAACATCATGACCACATTCTACCATACGCTTTGCTTTACTCAAAACGATTTCAGCAATTTTCACGTGACGTTCAGCAGGTTCATCGAATGTTGAGGCAATAACTTCAGCATCTACACTTCTTGCCATATCTGTTACTTCTTCAGGACGTTCATCAATCAATAAAATGATCATATAAACTTCCGGATGATTTGCAGCAATTGCATTTGCGATATTCTTTAGCAGGACAGTTTTACCCGTCTTTGGAGGAGCGACAATCAAGCCACGCTGTCCTTTACCAATTGGCGAGAACAAATCAACGACTCTGACGGCTATATTATCATCGACCTTTGGAGAACGTTTTCTTGTCAGCATGAATTTCTCATCAGGGAATAGAGGAGTCAAATGATCAAAAGGAACTCTATCTCTAACTTCTTCAGGAGAACGTCCATTAATTTTGTCGACCTTTACTAATGGGAAATATTTTTCACCTTCCTTCGGCGGACGGATTGCTCCTTCAACCACATCACCGGTCTTTAAACCAAATAATTTAATTTGTGATTGAGAGACATAAATATCATCAGGAGAAGTAAGATAATTATAATCTGAAGAACGAAGGAAACCGTAACCGTCTTGCATAATTTCCAACACACCTGATCCAGTTAGGATAGCATCAAATTCGAATGCTTTTTCCTGTGGAGCATTATTATTGTTGGAATTATTTGCGTTTGAATTATTGTTAGGACGATTATTGTTATTATTATTATTTCGATTGTTATTACGATTATTATTCTGCTGCTGAGCTGCCTGTTGCTGCTGGTTATTGTTGTTTGATGATGGATTGTTATGATTATTGTTTTGCTGAGCAGCTTTGTTTTCGTTTTTCGGAGTAGACGAAGCAAAAGGGAAAACCTGATCTAAAACAGATTTGGCATCACGATGACGGAAAACTAAACGTTTATCACCTTCCTGAGTAGGTTCTTCTGTGATGACAACTTCTGGAGCTTCTGGAATCACTTCTAAAGAAACTGGTTCCGATCCACCTTCAAAGGCATCGTTATTATCAGATTCTTCCATCACTACTGGTGGTAACAAAGGCTTATTTGCTTCAATCACAGTTTTTTCTGGATTTTCTTCCTTATTTTCTGTTACAGGTTCTGAATTGACAGCTGTTTTATCCGATTTAACAGATTTACTTCTTTTCTTTTTTTCTGTCTTGACTTCAGCTTTAGCATCAGTTTTTTGTTCGACTGGTTGCGAGCTGGAAGTTTCAGTTGAAGTCTTATCCGTTGTTTTTTCTTCAGCCTTTCCAGTTTTTTTCGAACGACTTTTCTTGTCGGCTTTCTTTGCTTCTTTTTCTTTTACTTTCTCAACCTGGCTATTTGCATAAGAAATAGCTTGCTGCTCAAGAATTTCATAAACAAGTTCATCTTTTTTAAAAGAACGAACTTTCTTAATGCCTAACTCTTCCGCTATTTTATGTAATTCGGAAAGAAGCTTTTCATTTAATTCAAGGATGTTGTATTTATGCATATTGCAATTAGTAATATCATTTTATAACCTACACACTGGTTTACCATATGTATAGTAATCGTATTTAAATTTTTATGCTTTTAGAATAATTGTAGACAAAATTATTTCGACTATATGCTCTTTTCAAAAAGATAATATTTAAGACAAGAAAATAAAAGATTGAATTGAATTGGTGTTTATATTCTTGAAAATGCCCTTAAATTATATTATTTAAAAAGACTTATCAGATAAAGTCAATATAATTTCAATTTTTTAGAATTTGGTCACCTAACATGAAGTGTTAGAGATACTCATCTGCGGAGTAAACCACTGCAAATATAGGAATTATTTTTAGTTTAAAAATCTTTTATACTATTTTTTTTACTACAAGAATTCTTTTTGTAGAAGGTTGAACACGAAAACGATTATCAGAGCGTTCATTAACCAGCCAAATAATAGAATCGCCATTACACAAAAGCCACGCATCCTCTTTTTGCTGTAAAGTATATTTCTTATCAGAGAAGTAATCGCTGATTTTCTTTCGCCCCTTCATTCCAAACGGAATAAACCAATCTCCTTGCTTCCATTTACGAAGTGTCAGAGTATTTTCCAATTTATCCATATCGAAATAGGCTATTTGAGATGATACTTCAATTTTGAAAGATTCATCATTCGGAAGGACATCGAATGTAAAAGGAAATGGTTCCTTCCACTCTCCTGCTTTTACCGGGAAAACGAAAGACTCATCAACTAATTGTATATTTCCAGACATAATCAAATATTCTCGATCTTTGATTATACGATAAGTTTCTGCATAAAAGATCTTTCCTGAATTGCCATGTAATGAATGAAAAATATCCGAACACACCTGACGATTAAAGCCGTATGGATGCAGCAACTCATATAGAATTGTTTCTGGAGAAGGATATGCCAATAACTTTGATATCTGAATTTTATTTTCTTTCCATAGTTCTTGCCGGGCTTTCTCAATGACAGATAGATAAACTTTTTCTGCTGCGGCCAAATGTTCTGTCGTACGCATCAATGAATCACGAACCGATGGATTCATTTCTTCCAACAGAGGCAATACTCGCAAACGGATAAAATTCCTTTTAAATTCATCTGAAAGATTCGTACTGTCTGTTACATACGAATAGTTATTCTTTTTCAACCACTCAAGAATATCTTTTCTGGAAATACATAATAACGGACGGACAATATAATTGTTTCGTGGTCTAATCCCTACCAAACCACGGATACCACTTCCCCGAACCAAATTCAGCATCAATGTTTCAATGCTATCATCTCTATGATGAGCTATTGCAACAGCCTGAGCTTTCAATTTCACTCTCATTTCCTCAAACCAGTCATATCGTAACTGGCGAGCAGCCATTTCGATTGATAAATGATTGGTCTCGGCAAAAGTTTCTGTATCAAAATCAATTTTATGGAATGGGACATTCAACTGATTTGCAAAATTCTCTGCAAAATGTTCATCTCGTAAAGACTCTTCTCCCCTTAGATGAAAATTACAATGCAAAGCGACACATGAATAACCTAAACGTACCAATATTGACAACAAAGCGACAGAATCTGCTCCACCACTAAATCCGACCAGCACTTTATCCGTTTCAAGCAATAACTGATTTCTTTCAATATATTCACGAATAGTATTCAACATATCCCAATCTAAATAAACGAAACGCTGAGAAATACAATAATATACTTCTCAGCGCTCCACATCTTATTTATAATAAATTTTTATTATTCTTCAACACCTGCCAAATCCGGGTCAATCATGATACGACCGCAATATTCACAAACGATGATTTTCTTACGCAATTTGATATCCAACTGTCTCTGAGGCGGAATCTTATTGAAACAACCGCCACAAGCGTCACGTTGAATATAAACAACAGCCAAACCATTACGTGCACCCTTACGGATACGCTTGAAAGCTGTCAACAAACGTGGTTCAATCTGGCTTTCCAATTTTTTAGCTCTGTCACGAAGATCTTCTTCGTTCTGACGAGTATCAGCAATAATCTGATCCAATTCTTCTTTCTTCTGAACCAAATCAGCCTTACGGCCTTCCAAAGTTTCTTTCAACTTAACTATATCTTCTTTTTTAGTAGAGATAGCTTCGTTGTATTCACGAATTTTCTTTTCAGAGAATTCAACTTCCAAACCCTGGAATTCAATTTCTTTTGAAAGATTATCAAATTCACGATTATTACGTACGTTATCTAACTGTACTTTATATTTTTCTATCAAGCCATTTGATTCAGTAATTTTGTTTTTCTGTTCATTAACGGAAACTTCAAAATTCTTGATATCCATCTGATAGTTCTGTAAACGAGTTTCCAGTCCGGCAATCTCATCTTCCAAATCTTGTACTTCCAAAGGCAATTCACCACGAAGAGTTCTGATCTTATCAATTTCGGTCATAATCTTCTGAAGTTGATACAATGAAGAAAGCTTTTCTTCTACCGTATATTCTTTTTCAGCTGATCGTTTATCTGTAGCCATTCTATAAATATTTTACTGGGTTTGAATTAACATTCGAAAAATGTAGCGCAAAGTTAGGATATTTTTTCGAAATTATCGAATAAAAGATATCTTTTGTGCATACTTCTGACTCATAATGACCGATTACCGCCAATAAAATGCGATCTTCCACATCATAAAAGTCATTATATTTGGCTTCGCCCGTAATAAAGACGTCCGCTCCGTAACTGATGGCATCCTTTATAAGGAATGCTCCACTTCCGCCACACAAAGCGACTTCACGAATAGGGCGTCCGGTTAAAGCTGAATGTTTTACACATCCAACATTAAACAAATCTTTTATCCTCTGCAAAAAAGACAGTTCATCTTCTTCCTCAGGCAGCTCTCCGACCACACCGGATCCGACCTGATTCCAGGAATTTGCCAAAGGATAAAAATTATATGCAGGTTCTTCATAAGGATGAACCGACAAAAGAGCCTGTTCAACACTTGACTTCTTATAGACCGGAAGAATCACTTCGATACGGACTTCATGTTCTATATGAAATTCTCCTATCTCGCCACAGAAAGGATTGCATCCCTCATTGGCTCTGAAAGTTCCTTCTCCATGAACATTAAAACTGGTTGAATCATAATTTCCAATTTTTCCTGCTCCCGCATGAAACAAAGCGTTTCTTACAAGATCAGAATATGCTTCCGGGACATAAGTTACCAAATGCAATAAAGAATCCTTAGGAGAACTCAAAACTCTTACATTCTGAAGTCCGATCAGTTCTGCCAATTTGAAGTTGACACCTCCAAAAGCATTATCCAGATTTGTATGGGCTGCATATACAACTAAATCATACTTGCAGGCCTTCATCATACAACGTTCCACATAATTCTTGCCCGTCAGTGATTTGAAAGATCTGAAAGCTAACGGATGGTGCGAGATAATCAGATTACAATCTAATTCTAAAGCCTCATCTATAACTTCTTCCGTCACATCCAGGCAAAGCAAAGCGCCACGGGCCGGCTGATTGACATCACCAACCTGAAGTCCGGAATTATCAAAACTCTCTTGCAATGGCAGAGGAGCATATTCTTCTATTTCCTTAAGGATATCTTTTATCTTTATCATACTCCTGCAATATAAAACACAAGTTGTGAACTCCTGTTTTCACAAGAATCCACAACTATTATTTTTGTATTATTCTTTTACGTCAACTTTCAAGCTCAATTCATCCAACTGAACATCGTCAATTGCTGAAGGAGCATCGATCATGACATCACGGCCTGAATTGTTCTTAGGGAATGCAATACAGTCGCGGATAGAATCTAATCCGGCGAACAATGATACCCAGCGATCCAGACCATAAGCCAAACCTCCATGAGGTGGTGCACCATATTTGAATGCATTCATCAAGAAGCCGAACTGTTCCTGAGCTTTTTCTTCTGTAAAGCCCAGCAGTCTGAACATCTTGTCCTGCAACTGGCTTTCGTGGATACGGATAGAACCGCCACCAACTTCAACACCATTGATAACCATATCGTATGCATTTGCTCTAACTGCACCTGGATCAGTATCCAATAAAGGAATATCTTCTGGTTTAGGAGAAGTAAACGGATGGTGCATTGCATAGAAACGCTGATCTTCTTCACTCCACTCAAACAATGGGAAGTCAACAACCCACAAACAAGCGAACTGATTCTTATCACGCAAGCCTAACTGATCGGCTACATGCAAACGTAATTCGCAAAGCTGTTTACGAGTCTTCATGGCATCATCACCGGAAAGGATCAAAATCAAATCACCCGGCTTAGCATTGAAAGCGTCTTTCATCTGCTGCAAAACTTCCTGTGAATAGAATTTATCCACGCTCGACTTAACGTTTCCGTTTTCTTCAACACGAGCATAAACCATACCCTTGGCACCAACCTGCGGACGTTTTACAAATTCTGTCAAAGCATCCAATTGTTTGCGAGTATATTTGGCTGCACCTTCTGCACAGATACCTCCTACATAAGCAGCGTTGTCGAATACAGAGAAACCATGACCTTTCATGATATCCATCAGTTCGACGAACTTCATACCAAAACGCAAATCCGGCTTATCGCTACCATAGTATTTCATGGCATCCTGCCAAGTCATACGCAAGAAAGGATTTTTAATTTCGATACCGCGAATTGTCTTGAACAAATGTTTTGCCATTCCTTCAAACAAAGTGATTACATCTTCCTGTTCAACGAAACTCATTTCACAGTCGATCTGAGTAAATTCAGGCTGACGGTCGGCACGCAAATCTTCATCTCGGAAGCATTTTACAATCTGGAAATAACGATCGAATCCAGAAACCATCAATAACTGTTTGAATGTCTGTGGAGACTGAGGCAATGCATAGAACTGTCCCGGATTCATACGAGAAGGAACAACAAAGTCACGAGCGCCTTCAGGAGTTGACTTAATCAACACTGGAGTTTCAATTTCCAGGAAACCTTGTTTATCCAAATAGCTACGTACTTCAAACGCCATCTTGTGACGAAGTTCCAGATTCTTACGAACGCATGAACGACGCAAATCCAAATAACGATACTTCATTCTCAAATCATCACCACCATCTGTTTCATCTTCGATAGTGAATGGAGGAGTAATAGCTGTATTCAATACAACCAATTCAGAAACGACCAATTCGATATCGCCTGTTGGAATATGAGGATTCTTGCTTGAACGTTCACGGACAGTACCTGTTACCTGGATAACGTATTCACGACCAAGTTTGTTTGCCTGCTCACATAAGTCTGCATTATTTTCCTGATTAAAAACCAACTGAGTAATTCCGTAACGATCACGAAGATCGACGAATGTCATACCACCCATCTTACGAGTTCTCTGTACCCAACCAGCAAGTGTTACCACTAAACCTTCATCAGCTAACCGTAAGTTGCCACAAGTTCTAGTTCTATACATATATAAAATTTTAAATCTTACAAATCCATCTACACTTGGTAGAACATGCAAAGATAATAACTCTTAACTAAATATTGTTCAATTTTTTATTTCTTTCTTCATTTCTGCTCTTATTTTGACAATAGATAAAAGTAAAATCAATACTGAAAATTCATTGCTTTGTTTTACAAAAAAGGTCAAAGCTTTGCTGAAAAACTTTTGACGTTTTTACAAAAAGCTTTGACCTTTTTATGATGATGTCCTGTTATTCGGCGAATATCAAAACATCAGTCATCAACTGAACTGATAAAACTGAAGTTTTCTTCCTAATATTTTTCAACAGGAGTATCTGTCATTTCAACCTTTAACTTTCCACCAGAAACGACATCCTTGAATTTCACTTCAGGAACCGAAAGTTTCTTCCCATTCAAGACGTATTCCTTCACATATACATTCTGCTTATTATTATTTGCAGCTTCAATGACGAATGTATCACCCGGATAATATTCTTTGTTAAGTTTGATAGTCACCTTATCAAACAAAGTACTGCCCAAACCAAATTCAGGATTGATAGAGCCAAGACCTTTTACATCGAACATTCCTAAAGATGAAATAACATACCAAGCTCCTAACTGGCCCTGGTCTTCATCCTGTCCGTATCCATAACCATGAATACCATCTGTACCATAAAATTCATCCAGGATAGCACGGACCCATTTCTGAGTCAAAGCATATTTACCTGCCTGATTGAACAGCCATGAGATATGCAGGCAAGGCTGATTACCCTGATTGTAATAAGTCTGCAAACCGGCAAAGGCATTGATTGTCTTGCCTCCACTGAATATCTTATCCTGAGAGATAATGAAAATACTATCCAGACGCTGCGTAAATTCTTCAGTACCCATTTTGGCTATCAAAGCTTTGGCATCATGAGGGACATAGAATGTATACTGGAAAGCGTTACCTTCCTGAAAACCTCTCCAGACCTGCATCGGATCAAAGTTTTCAATGAACTGGCCATTCTCCCATTTCGGATGAATCAAATTGGTCTTCTCATTATATATACGCTCCCAACCTTTCGACAGATCCATCAATTGTTTGTAATCTTCCATCTTTCCTAATTCCTTTGCCATCTGCCCAACGGCATAAGCACCGAAAGAGTACTCCAATGTATGTGATGCAGAGAATCTCCAGGCTTCGTCAGGGTAAGAACCTTCATCCTTATGAGGGACATAACCATATTTAACGAACTGATCTGTATCCAGTTTACCAGCCCCCATCGGACGATTCTTTCCGTCCAATTCATTCTTGCGAGCAGCAGCATAACCGGTTTCAATATCAAAATCTCTGATGCCACATAAGTAAGCAGCTGCAATAACATTCCCCAGCTGATTGGTTCCAACACCCGAAACATAACGGCTACAGGCTATTCCGTCTCCTAACCATCCACTATCTTTAAAGACCTGCAGATGTGTACTCACATAATCAGAAAGATATTCAGGATAAGCCAAAGCCCATACCTGTACCAGATTCCATTGTCCTCCCCAGATTCCATCCGTATTATAGAAAGAAAAGGCTGGTTCACCATTCTTCATTGGCAGTTGTCCCGGAGTTCCGTCATTTTTAGGATAAGCGCCATTGATATCACTGGCAAGTCCACGCCCCAATATCGCATGATAGAGCCCTGTATAAAATTTCACTTTGTCTTCTTTGACAGGAGTCTCTACACGAATACGTCCTAAATACGCTTCCCAAGTCTGATGAGATGCTTCACGAGCCTGGTCGAAGGTCAATTTATCATTGTTCGTTTCCTTCTCTCTGTTCAAACGAGCATTATCGACCGATGTATAAGAAAGACCTATTTTAGCAGTAACAGTTTCACCCGCCTTGGTATGATAAGTCAAATAAGCACCAGCACCAACACCTTTTACAGTTTTTTCTCCAGCTTTCACATCCTTCTTAATGAAAGTGCCAAATGAATCTGCCGGTTTATCCATCTTGGCTGAAAAATACATGGTAACTGTTGCACCATCCTGATACTTCTTGCTATATTCCGGCAGTGTTTTCACCCAGCCTTCAACCAATCCATTATCACAGATTGTTACTTCCGAATCGACTGCAGGTCCACTTTCTCCCTGACGATTACCGATATCAAACAACACACGACTTTCCTTACTTTCAGGGAAGGTAAAACGTTGAAAGGCTACACGCCTGGTAGCAGTCAGTTCAGCCTTAATATTATAATCTTTCAATAAAACAGAATAATATCCTGCGGTAGCCACTTCATCTGCATGATCAAAATCAGAACGATAGCCTTCTCCTTTTGAGCCGACCTTACCAGGAACCGTTTTTAACTCACCAACGGTTGGCATCAACACAATACCTCCAACCTGGAACTCATGTAAACAAGGGAAACCCTCAATCGAAGTATCCCGATAATCATATCCGGTAGCTTCCCATCCTGATTTATTCCCTACACTGCCATTTGTTGCCGCAGCCGGTTTGGCCAAACCGAAAGGAAGTGCTCCCGGAGCGAAATGAAACCAACGACAATGTGCTGTACCAATACGAGGTTCTACATACTGAGTCAATGATTCCATATGATTTTCCTCTTCAACGGGTTTATTCGAAGAAGAAGAACAACCAACCACAAAAAGACAGCTGACCATCGTCAAAACAGTCTTTATCTTTTTACCTGTATCCATATTTATAATTTAAGTTTATACGTTTCAATTGCGTATTTTCCCAATCTGATTTCCTTGACAGTTTCCAATTCTTCTTCAATCAAATTCGTATGAATGATTTCTTTTGGTTTAACAGCCATCTGTAAATTTAAAACCTCTTCTTTATCTGAACAATTATAGAGACGAACGATTAAAGAATTATCATCTTCACATTTTTTCAAAGCTGTCACTCTCACATTTGGATTTCCTGTACTCAGAAAAGAATAATCCTCTGGCAAGGCAGCGTTTTTATACTGTTCAGGATTTCGAACAATTAATAATGGAGCATTACCAGAAACACCTGCTTCTTCCCGACTCATACTTTCGGGAGCATGTGATGTCAATGAAAATTTAAAAGAATGGTCACCAGGCTGGAAATAATCATTTCCCAGGTAATGACAACTCTTTCTTGAAGCCATTAAAATAGGTTGAAGAATTGTATAATCTACCGGATTGTCAGTTGGATCAATATAATCAGCTACAGCTACAGAAGAAGTTAAAGTAACAGCGGCTCTATCACCTTTCGCACTAATCCAATTACCAATTCCTCTAGGATGCTGGTCCTCGTTTTTCTCGTAATAACGCTCTCCTGCCGCTCCCGGCATTTCATCTTTTCCTACCGTTAACGATCCGTAAGGAACTTCATAAGAGACTTCGGCCTTACCAAAGGCCAATGGCCACATCAAACGGAAATCACGGAACATAACGCCCTCCCAATTAACCAAATCGACATCCATATCAATCCGTTTAATCTGGTGATAAACTCGTAATGTCTGTTCTACGATTGCATGACGAACAGGTGTACGCAGTTTATAGGAGACATAAACAGGACCATTATCAACCAATGTCCAATTTCCTGCATGTAAAGAAGTTTTGTCGAAATCCTTCATATCCGGTTGTTGAACAGCATCAAACTCGCCGGCTCCATTACCTTCAGAATGCATCGTGATAACCTCTCCTCCCAAGAATTTATCCGTATTTAATAAACCGACATTTTGCTCCTTATCAAATATCTGTCTAATACCTCCTTTAGTCAACTCTATTTTATAATAAGGATTATCTATTACTTGATCGTTTGCATATAAAGTATTTTCTTTCGCTTCAGCAGGATTCACATAAAATGTTCTATAGCCTAAAGATGGAACAGAAGGTGCAACAAAATGGAGGGTCGCTTTTTCTATAGATTTATCATCATAATAACTTATATCAGACAATTGGACCGGTAATGTTTTTCCTTGTACATCTTTTACCTCCAGTTGCTTTGCAAAACCTCGATCTAAAGAGATTTCGTAAGAAACAGGAACAGAACGCTCATACGACAAATAATTAAATAATACCACTGGCTTTCCCTTAGATGGTTCGGTCTTGACCGAAGAAGCGATATAAGATATATCCTTCCCAATCATCTTCTCGGCTTCTGATAAAGCAAATTCAAACTTACGGCGGAATTCATTATCTGTCAAATCTCCTTTATTTCCTCCCATGCCATGATCCGGATAAATCTTAGCCTTCCAAGCATCATTTAAAAGAGATGTCGGATATTGAGCAAATGAAGAAGAGAGCATCACCTTACATGAAGCCAACATTTCAGCTGCAGGTAACAACATATCTCCTTTTCTACTTGCCGTTATGGATTTCTCATGTGAAGGGCCATGAATATACAGCCATACATTAGGGCGTTCGCCCTGAGCTTCCGGAATATTCACTGTAGACTCGTCAAGTGCATTAAAGAAGTTATCTGCCGTAGCATATTCAAACTTTGGCAGATTAATCTTTTCCCATTTTCTTTCGCCTTCTTTACGAATATATTTTACGTCATTCCATTTCTTTATGAACTTAGGAGTATTCGCAACCGGTTTCTGATCCCATAAGAACTCGTAATTCAACATTGCCGGCATAACTGTTTTTGCGTTCTTTACATCATTGTACTTGGTATACCACAAAATAGACTCCTTTCCTAATTCCTTGACGGCAGCAGAATCTTCTTTTGCCATTACACTATAGAAATAGATATAATGGCCGGGAGAATAGGCTCTTACTTTTGATCCGTCAGGAGCTTTCCAATAAAACAAACCACGCTGATGTCGGCTAAACACTAAATTATTAACTCCTGCCTTATACAAAATCTGTGGCATCTGAAGAGTTCGACCCGGAACATCAACATTGAAATAGGATAAAGTCTGATATCCATCAAATGTTTTCTTTAACCAACGAGTACCTAAGTAAAATTGACGAGCCAATGATTCGGATGCATACATTTCTTCATATGGCTGAACAAATGCCCCACCAATACAAATACGTCCTTCTTTAATATATTTGTCAAATAAGACTTTTGAATCCGGATGGCGATGCAAATATTCCATCACTATAGAAGTCTGCTCAATATCCATTTTAAATGTAGGATCATCTTGCAAGCGCTTCAAAAAGGGAGTCAGCCATAAAGTATCCCTATCGGCAATACAGGCATCAATATGGTTTAACCAAGCCAGATCCTGGTGAGTAGTTGTAAACAAATAGATTTTCCCTTTTCCCAATTGAGAATCTGAAAGATTTTTCAACAACTCATAAACATCCTTTTTACAAGTGAATAACTCTTTTTCGAACTGCGCCTTAGCAGAAAAGAAGGGAAGTAAACATAATACTGGTAAAATTAATTTTTTCATGTTTTTCATATTTCACTTTTTCGAACACCGCGTTTATAACAATTTTTCTTTTTACAGATCGCACAACCATATGGTTTCTTTTCGATATTAAAGCCAACACTTATCAATGAACTGACAGATTTTATAGGAAGCATCAGACTTGATTCATTCAATTCTACTCCACAGAAACGAGCCGGTAATAAAGAAAATAAAATTTGCTGCTCTGATACACTCCAGTCACAATAACCAGGACTATATGCATTGCTTATCTTCAGTTTCCATTTCCCGACCATTTTTCTTAAATTGATAACTCCATAAGAAACGATTGCTTCTACAAGAGCTGAGCCTATTGCATCTGCAATAAAAGAACTTATCATATCATCTGATGCCTGTTTTTCTTTCAACCAACAATCCAGTTCTGTACCAACAGAAGAAACCATCGATACGTAAAAATCGGCATCTTGCAAACTGTCATTTATAACTTGAGCCGGATGAAAATTCTTTCCTCCGATAACAAGATTCTGTTCGTCTATACGTTTCCCCGTTAAAAAGCGATAACCAAGACGCGGTTGACAAACTGATAAAGCCTCTTCTTTAAGCTGTTTAATCATTTCAATCATAAAAGGATCTGGTTCATTTCCTTTGTAACCCATATACCCAAACAACTCTTTATCCGAGATAACCAAATTTTCCGGTTTGCATTCAACTTCTTTTGCCTGAAGAAAATATGTTATCCATTCTTTGGGGGTCGAATCGGTACCCTTTTTCCACCAGACAGTCAAGAAGCCTTCTTCTTTACGAACATGATTTGACAGTTCTTTAAAAGAACATTCATTTCCTGCGAACTCAAAATCGAACCATTTTCCATTTGTATTACAGATCAATCCTTTTGCCCTCACAACGAGTGATCCGAAAATCTGATTCAATGCGACAAAGTTCGATTCAAAAAAAGGAATGTCAACCGGAGATTTTAATACGATCGTTTCATTCTCGAACGTTGGCGAAACTATTTCCATAGAACAAGATGGTTTCTTAAAATTATTGATTGATTTTTCCATTTGTTTCCATTCTTTATCATCCAATCTTCGATAATCATCTATAATGGTCAATGATGGCTGACAGACCAACAAATCTGTTTTTATAGTCATTAATTTTTCCGCATCGACTCTTTCTGCTTTTGTCAAGAAAAGGACAGATGAAAGATAAAACTGACGACGATAAAATAGAGGGTTCAGTCTCATTAACAAATCATACATTGTTACATCCAATAAGGATATAGTACCTGACAATTCTAAATTAGGAATATTGAACAACTCTCCCAACGAAGCTAAACCTGAAGGTTCGATCAATATTATATCGGGAGCAAAACATTGCTTGATTTCATTTATAGCATCAACTAACTTTAAACGAAGTGAACAGCAAATACATCCTGCCTCCATATTCACAACATTAAAATTTTTTGACTGTAAAACTACACCATCTACAGACTCTTTTCCGGATTCATTTTCCAAAACAACTACTTTTTTATCTTTTAGCCGATAGGATAAAAGATAATTAATTAAAGTAGTTTTTCCACTTCCTAAAAAGCCCCATATTACATATGTTTTCGTGTTAGAACAAAACTCCTTCCTCATTTTAATTTAGCTGCAATATCTTGATATAATCTTTGCTTTTCCTCTTCATTCAATAATTTGTAATCGCAATCATGTTTATGTGTATATGATTTTTCTACAATAATCATTTCTGCATCCTTATCCATTGCGATATTATGCCAAACACCTGCAGGAATGTTATAAGTAACTCCTGGTTTCATATTTACACACTCAAATTGCATTTCCTGAATATCAGCGGCAATCAACACGGCTTTTCCTTTGAATAATATAAAAACTTCATCTGTTGACTGATGTACTTCTACATTATCAATGTCATCAAAACCATGTTTGGGCAGATAATTCAATTGCGCAACCTGCCAACCTTCTCTAATTAAAAAAGGATTATAACCTTCTTTCTCATGGTAATATTTCTCAATCATCATTAATGTATCAAACATAAAAATTAAACATATATTCTCCTGTTCTATTTTTCTTGTCTATTCTACGTCTTCTTCCGGATTTTTGCCATCTTCCATTCACCGAGAATTCTGCAAACGCATGATTTCTTCATAAGAACCATATTTACGTCCTGCAGCAATAAACGCTTTAAAGTTTTCAGGAGGAGTATTTCTTCCCATAGCGCAACCGGAACTTATAATATGTCTTCTTCCCTTTGTTGCCTCAACCAATTTTTTAACTGCAGAATCAACTTCTGCAGGACTCCCAATAACTAGAGGGAAACTTGGATCAATATTTCCCATTAATACGACATCATCAGGAACCAAACGGCGAGCCTCCTTGATATCCAACATCCAGTCTACCTCTAAAATCTTAGCTCCTATCGTTCCCATATCAGCAATAATACCATTCGTATCACCACAGATATGAACAGAAAAAGGAATACCATAATCTTGTACTTCTTTTGTGAGTACTTTTTCTGGTTCTAAAGCAAACTGACGATACATTTCCGGAGAAATAAGATTAGGACCTGCAAAAGCATCACCAATTGATGTAACATCTGCTCCTGCATCTTTCTGTGCTTTTGCAAAAACAGCACTGATCTTGCGGCAATAATCAAGAACATCTTTTATCAGCTGTTCGTCTTCAAGAATCAAGTCCATCATAAACTGAGTAGTACCACGAAGCAGGCAAGCAATACTGAAAGGACCTTGATCAGCACGTCCCATAATGAAAACATGATCACCAATGGCTTCTTTCAATCGTCTGGTAGCTTCCAGCCATTCGTTCAATCTGCCGGATGAAGCAGGATCAGGTATCGGCATATCATAAACATCACGTAAATCTTTTAAAACAGGACATGATTCATCAACAATAGCCGGTTCATCTTCCCGATAAATCACTTTCGCTCCAACAGCTTCTGCTATTGTTGCATCATCAAAGTCAATTACACACCCATCATAACCATATTTATCTTGAGAAATGATATGTGCTTCAGCCATTTTACGACCATTTCTATTCACTTCACTAATCTTCATTCCTGCTGTTTCAACAGCTAACATGAAACATTGTGGTACGATTGGTAATTTATCTGGTAGTTCTCCTTTTAAAACAGCCATACAGCGTTCAAGAGATGTCATTTCTTTCATAATAAAATTAATTTATTTAAGTTTTATAGATACGATTAAAATATAGACCAAAGCAAAAAATGGGACAAACAGACTTGTCCATTGATTACTTGCATCGGCTATAATACCTGTAAACATTGGAAGAATTGCTCCACCAGCAACACCCATTATCATCAATGCTGAAATTTCATTCGCTTGTTCCGGTCTTGACTGGATAGCTTCTGAAAAAATTATCGGAAAGACGTTAGCACAAGTCAAACCAACCATAAACAACAAAGCCATCATAAGAGTTACATTCGAGGCCAACATAAAACCACCTAACATCAATATTGCAATTACCATATTGCCCACTAAAAATTTATGGGAAGAATAACGAGCTAATATAATTGTTCCTAAAAATGTTCCAATCGTACGAGCTGCAAAATAAATACTACAACCAAGACTCCCTTTATCCAAAGGCAAATTAAAAGATTCGGCAAAATACTTTGGAATTGTCGTCATCAAACTGATTTCAAAGCCTACAATCAAAAGGATTACCGAGAATGCTAAAATTAATTTCGCGTCCTTTAACAAGGAAAGGACCTGAACAAAACTTTGCTTTTGAACTTCTGTCTTCTTTTCCTCAACCGGAGTCAATGCCAACCAGATACAAGAGACCAAAGATGTTACTGCATACACCCAGAATATCAAATGCCAGTCTCCAAAAACACTGACAGCTGTACTAGCGATAATCGGTCCTAATGTGGAAGAAACAGCTTTGATAAATTGTCCAAGAGTAACCATACTTGTCACTTTGTCTTTTGAGACGACATCAAGTAATAACGGATTCAAAGACACTTGTAAAATGGTATTACTTATTCCCAACAACAGAAAAGCAAGCAGGACTACAGGAAATGTATAAGCAAAAATAGGCAGCAGCATGGCAAATACAGTAAAAGCAATACTAAACAAAACCGTTTTCTTTCGTCCTACCCGATTCATGATCATTCCCGTTGGAAGAGAACAAATAGCAAACCAAATAAAAACCATCATCGGTAACAAGTTCGATAATGTATCACTCAAACCGAAATCATCTTTCACATAACTAGTTGATATTCCTACAACATCAACAAATCCCATTACAAAGAATGCAAATAATATAGGGATTAAATTTAGAAGAGCTATACTTCCTGCCTTTTTCATGATATAATAATTATTTATAATTTATCCTTTTTTTATAGAACCAACTTGAATGTTTCTATGGCATGATGTCCCAATCTCAAACGGATCTGCTTTCCTGAGACATTTAATTTTTCTTTCTCATCTTCTATCAGGTTTGTATGAATAACCTGTTTGACTTCAATTGGTAAAGTTACTAATATTTCCTTATCTTTTCCTTCCATTTCTGTCAATCGAATAATCAAACTATTATCCTTATCTGCTTTTTTTACTAAAGATAACATTGTGAATGGATCAGAAATCTGTAAGAAACTATGATTTTCGTTTAAAGTTCCGCCTTTCACCATTTTTTGTTGAACCAGTAAAGGATGATTATTGGATTCTCCAAAATGATATCCATTCTTCCATCCTTCCCGGTGTGATGTGATAGAGAATTGATAAGCATGTGTTCCTGTCTGATGATACCAGTTTCCTTCGCCATGACAACTTTTATGAGAAGATAACAAAATACCCTGCAAGATCGGATAGCCAGCAACTTCTCTTGACGGATCAATCCAATCAGCTACGGCAACACCTCTGGAAGCCATTGTCAAGCCGAAACCATTACCCTGAGCCGAGATAAAATTCTGTATTTCTCTTGGATGAGAATCTTCCGGATTATGCAAATAAGAACCATTCCAAGCCCAGCCGCCGGGTTTTCTTTTCAATTCATCTCGTCCAACTTCAGCTACCGCCATTGGAACTTCGTAATTGATTGTCCTATCTTCCATGATATTCAACGGGAAAGCAATACGATACTGTCGATTGTGTTCTCCATCGAAATCCTTCAAGACTACATGAAAGTCAATCTTCTTATCTAAATGATAGAAAGTAATAACCTGATTAATTGTAGTATGTTCAGTTGGCTGCTCCTGTTCGAAACGAGTCAGCAACGGTCCGTTCTCTGTCATTTTCCAGACAGAAGGTCTCTGGCTCAAAGTTTTGATATCACCTGGAGTTACATCTGTAATACGAGTAAATTCTCCGGCTCCATTACCTTTATATCCTAATTCAACTATATCGCCACATGCAAATTTGGATGTATGAATTAATTCTTTATTCAATTGTCTGTCGTATAACGAAACAATACCGCCATTACCCAAGACTGCTTTGAAGAAAGTATTCTCTACACTGTTTGATGTCAGAACGACATCACTGTTCTTTTGGACTTTTGATTTTTTACCTTCCAAGATAGTATAGGAACGATAACCCATAGAAGGAATATTTTCAGCACGAAATACAATTTTGCGGTTTCCATCTTTATCCGTTACAACTTGTGAAGGAATCTCTTTTCCGTTTTCATCTTTTACAATCGCATATTCACGTGATATCTTGACAGAAGCCAAATCTGTTCTGTTCCATGTCAAATCATTAAATATGACATAATTATTTACTTTGGTATTTACCTGATCGACGATCTCTTTTAACGCATCTGTCAAAAGATTTTCACCCATATCACGGCTCAACTTCAAACTATCTTCATAAATGCCATCAGTAATTTCCCCGTTTTTTCCTCCCAAGCCATGATCCGGGTAAATTGAAGCCATCCATGCCCGATCAAATTGACTCCGAGGATAATCAGAGAAATCATTATCCAGCAAGGAAGCGAAAGAAGTGAATGATTCTGCAGCAGGTAACAAAACAGCTGCCTCACGTTTGTAGGCATTTGCTTCATAATGAGCAGGACCATGAATATAAAGCCATAAGTTCGGACGATCACCTGCGATCTTTTCGAACTGTGTATTCTCGCCTCTCACTGCTTTAAAATAATCTTCGGCTGTTGAAGCTTTCAATTTTGGCAATTGATTATCCGAAGCCTCAGCAATTTTGTTCCATTCATTAATTACCTTCTGAAAATCCACCGGCTTTGTAGCATCGCAACTCATTAAGATGGCATAATGAGGAGGAATCTGATGTTTTCTGAAATAATCACTCCAAAGCTGGGTACGATGGTGTAATTTATGCAGAGCAGTTATACCATCTTTATCAAAGAATTTCCAAATCAAAGAAGCCCAGCCATAATTACCCGGAGTAAATGTCAATACTTTTGAACCATCCGGACTATACCAATCATACAAACCTTCCCCCATTCTACTTATAAACAGATTTGGAATACCACATTTAGCCAATATCTGTGGCATCTGCCAGCTTCGACCAGGAACATCTATATTATTAGCAACAACATCATCACAACCAGGCAGGTTTTCACGAATCCATTTCCTTCCATAATATGCCTGACGCACCAATTGTTCTCCACTTGATAATCCTTCGTATGGCTGATTAAAAGTAGCTCCCCAACCAAAACGGCCTTCTTTATAAAGCTTTATCAACTCATCCTTTCTATCCGGATGTTCATCCAGAAACTCCATCAGATTAAGGGTCTGTTCCATTTCAAACTTAAAATCCGGATTCTTCTTCATGATATCCAAAGCAGGAAGAATGATATTATTGATACGATCCCTTCTACAGAAGTCTGGTGTATCCATCCAGGCGATATCCTGATGTGAAGACTGAATAATATGAATTGTTCCATTCTTGAAATATCCCCAATCAGAAGGTATAAAAGTTTTATAAGTCTGTTCCAGCAATGTCTTTTTACCGGCATTAATCTTCAAGACGCCATCGTTTCCAATCATAGGCAACCAAACTAAAAGGCTGTCCTGACGACTGGTCTTGATAATTTCAGTCGGTTTACCATCCACGGATCCACTGATATGAGAGTCGGTTATATTTTTTGTTTTGATGTAAGTAAGAATCTTGAAGACTCCCTCATCCTGTTTATATTCAATTGGCGAAACAGGAGCTAATTCCGCAGAAGTGCTTATCTGAGCATTTGCATCTAATGCAAAACAGAATAATCCTGCTAAAAAAATATTCTTCTTCATTTTTATAAATATATATTCGTCGATTAGTAAGTCTTTCAAAAGTCTGCTATTCATCTATTTCCATAGAAGGAAAGAAGGTGTTTTTCAGTTCGACCTTTCTAAAATCAAATCCAGATCCGTACTGAATATTATCAGTCAGAATATTAACAGCTTCAACACCCATTTTTTCAATATTCATCTTGGTCATACACATCTCTGGAGCCAGAATATCCAACCCGGAAGTATAATGGAAACATCCCATCTTAAAGCGGTTATGATAATCTATCTTATGCTTTGTAAAATATCGGATTGTTTCTAATGCCAAATAATGAGTTGTGAAGAAAAAAGCATCGACATCCGGATTTTTCTCCAGTAAAACATCCAGTTTATTCACGATATCTTTTTTATAATCATGACGATCAACAAACACTTTCAAAGCCAGATTATCATCCAGGTTCAAGTCTTTTACAGCAGCATCATAACCTTCGATACGCTGTCTCATGACAAAAAGATGATCATCGGTTGTCAGCATAGCTATCTTTTTAGAGCCTTCTTTTCCCAAATAAGAAACCAGATCATAACTGCACTCTTTGTTATTCACAATAACATAATTCGAATTCAGTTCCGGATAATAACGGTCTACCAATACGAATGGAAGATGTGATTTTGATAATAATTCTATACTGTTCTCAGACAATTTAGTAGGAGCCAGAATTATTCCATCAACTTGTTTGGATATCAGAATTTTTATCAGATCATATTCCTTCGCACCATCACCTTCCGAGCTGCAAACAATCAAAGTATATTTTTTACGGGCGGCTTCCAATTCTATAGACTGGGCCATTTGAGCATAAAATGTATCAGCTAAAAAAGGTATAACCAGACCTATAGTACTTGAAGTCCCAACAGAAAGACTCCTTGCTAAAAGGTTCGGCCGATAATTAACAGAATCGGCATATTCCTTTACCCGCTTGATAGTTGCAGTACTAAACCCCTTCTCCTCTCCTTTACCAGAGAGGATCCAGGAGATTGTCGCTTTCGATAAATTCAAAGCCTCTGCTATATCTTTTAGAGACACTTTTTTCCTCATTTGATTGTCTTATTTAATTTGATTTCAATACTGTACCCATTAACGAAGCGTGAATTTCAGCAAATCCTCACGATCTTCGCGATCAGTCATTACGAATTTAAGAGAGCCACCATCCATAATTTCTTTGTAAGTGATGTATGGTCTATCTAATAATTTTCCATTTAAATATACTTCCTTGACAAATATATTGTTATCTGAATAATTTTCTGTAGTCACTTCAAATTTTTTACCACTCTTCAAATTAAGAGTCAATGAAGGTAATTGAGGAGCACTTAATATGAATTCTCCACTGATCGGATCGACAGGATAGAATCCCATAGAAGCAAACATATACCATGCAGACATCTGACCGCAATCGTCATTTCCTTTCAATCCTCCTGGTTCATTCTTATAGAACTTGTCAACCACGCTATGAAGAATGGCATCAGTCTTATAGCCTTCGTCTGTATACTTGTACAAATATGGAACATGATGACAAGGTTCGTTTCCATGCCAATATTGTCCTAATGTACCGATTATCTTCCAGACTAAAGTTTTCACTTCCGGATTTGTATTCGTATAGAACATGGAATCCAATTTGGCTGTAAACTTTTCTTTTCCACCCATCAAATCGATCATTCCAGGGACATCATGCATGACATGGAACAAATAATGCCATGAGTTACCTTCTGTATACGAAGAATTCGGCAACCATTCACCTATAACTTCCGTTGGATCTACCTCCTGGAACTCACCTTTTCCATTTCGACCTACCATGAAACCTGTTTCCGGATTATAAACATTCTTATAATATTTAGCTCTTTTGAACATATTGCCGGCAATTTCTTTTTTACCCAAACGCTCGGCCATCACTCCGGTACAGTAATCATCATAAATACCTTCCAACAAACGGGCAACAGTTTCACGACCATCATCATATTTACTCATTTTCACATCGTAAGGGATATAACCATACTTTTCGATCAGTTCAACATGATTTCTGTAATGAGGTTTTGATACAGAAGTAAGAACAGCCTCAAAAATAGAATCGACACTAAAGGTTGAAGGTAACAGGTTCTTCAAATAAGCATCTACGATAACAGGAACAGCATGATTAGCAATCATGGTATTGGTTTCGTTACCCCACAAATACCATCTTGGAAGGAAACGATATTCTCCTTCTTCCACCTGTTTGTACTGGTAGCTTTCCATCAGGGATTCAACCATAGGCGCAATAAACTCAGGAGTCAGGATTGTGTACATCGGATTGGCTGCTCTAAAAGTGTCCCACAAAGAGAAAGTTGAATAATAAGCCCCTCCTTTTGCAGTATGCACCTGATCATCCGAAGCTCTGTATTTGCCAGATACGTCTGCCATGTTACTAGGCTGTGAATATAAATGGTAAAGAGATGTGTAGAAAGAAACCAATTGGTCCTCTTTCCCCTGAGCATCGACTTTAGACAAAATATCATTCCACTGTCTGCGGGCCTGATCTTTCACCTTATCAAACGTATTCCACTCCGGAATTTCAGTATGAAGGTTTTCTTTAGCAGCTTCGATACTTGTTGATGACAAACCGATACGGACCTGCAATTGTCTGGCTGCACCCAAATCGAATGACAATACATATCGATTCGCCTTTTCGTTTGGCTGCTTTTCCAATTGTTCGATATTCTTTATATCTTCACTAAATTCAATAACGTAAAACACCTTACGATTAGTCCATTCGACAGCTTTTCTATAACCTGTTAAAACACGTTTGCCTTCAAACTGCTGAGTTGCTTCAGCTACACCTTCGGATACTGTATTCACATCCCATCGGTTACTATATTGCAAATCCACCAAAAGTCTGGCTTCATTTGATTGATATGTATATTGATGATAAGCTGCATGGGCCGACGTCGTCATCTCCGCCTTGACTCCATTTCTCTTCAGGCCAACACTATAATAACCCGGTTTGGCTTTCTCTGTCGATTTATCATAATCTGAATAGAAATTTTCCAAATTAGAAGAATCCACCTTTCTATCACAATAAGGCATTAATAAAATATCCGACATGGAAGGGCAACCTACACCATTCATGTGTGTTTGTGTAAAACCTTTCAGCAAGGAGTCGGTATACTGATAGCCGGTTACATGATCTCCTTCGTAACCCTTGTAATAGGCTGTATGGGATTCGGGACTAGCCTGAACAAAACCTGTTGGAAGTGTTGCTCCCGGAAAACAATGTCCTTCATGCAAGGTACCAATAAATGGATTTACAAACTGAGTATAATCTTTTACTTCGGTTTCGGTTGACGTACATGCTATAAAAGAACAACATCCAATGACTAAACAACCTAAATTAATCTTTTTAATAAAATGTTTCATGATTTCTGCCTTAAATATATCTTCAATATTGTTATTCCGATTTGCTTATATATTTCATCATAAAATAACTTTATGATACTAGTTAACCGGTTAACTATATTATCTAAAGCAAAGATACATTTCTTTTTTTAATAAGGCCATTATTCTTTCGGATTTTTTTCACTATCAAAGCAAGTATAAAAAAATCCTGTTTAGTATCAGTAGACTGTTTACCAAACAGGATTTTCAGATACATCAAAAAGGCTGATGTATTATGATTTTATGAAGATTATCCTTCTTTAGAAGAAATGACTTTCCAAAGGCCAGCACTGATAGCTGCTCCAACAAATGGACCGACTATAAAGATCCACAACTGACTCAAAGCTTCTCCTCCCTGGAATAAAGCCGGACCTATAGAACGAGCCGGATTGACTGATGTTCCGGTGTAGCGAATACATACCAGATGCACTAATACTAATGATATACCAATGGCAAGACCGGCAAAGTTCCCTGCTCCCGTTTTACTATCGGTTGTTCCCAATACAACTAATACAAAGACGGCTGTAAATACAATTTCAGCTACTAATCCGCCAATTATGGAAACTCCTTCCTGACACGCATTGGCTCCTGTACCAACAATAACATCTCCACTGCTTGATGTACACAAATACAAGATTGCAGCTCCGATTATTCCTCCAATTGTCTGGAAAATCATGTAATTCAAAGCATCTTTAGAGCTCATTCTTCCCGATAACCAGCAGCCTAAAGTGATAGCAGGATTTATATGGCATCCGCTGATTCCTCCTATCGTATAAGCCATCGCCACTACGGCCAAACCAAATGCCAAGGCCGTTCCTACAACTGTTGAAGCCAAAGCCGGATCGTTTGATGTGCATCCTAAACTTACTGCTGCTCCGCATCCCATTAATACCAAAACCATGGTACCGATTAATTCAGCTACATACTTTTTCATAATATTGTAATTTAATATTGAAACTCCCAAATATAAAACAAATTGATGTATTCCAATCGATCATTTATAAATTTTTTGTCTATTGTCCGATATTTTTTGGATTTTTGAAAGACGCAAGACTGATTTTCCCCCGACAACGACATCAGGTCTGTGTGCATTATTAAAATTCATGCTTGCAAGAAAGCAGATTCAGCTCGAGTTTGATATTCATCTTTCCCTAAAAACAAATTTTTATAAGAATTTGTTCAATTTTCTTATCTCTGTAAATGATATCATTAAGCAATGAATTACCA
>JAHHQS010000004.1 GCA_020026285.1 Parabacteroides sp.
ATATTATCACTTATTGAAAAGGGATACATACGACCTATACAATTTCTATTAGAAATTATTCAATTCACAGAAAAATAATCTGTATTCTTTTATTTTCTCTTAACATAAGAAATCCTAATTTCGAGAGGAAAGGAAACATCTATTAATTTTATTGTTTACTTTTGAATGTCAAATAATTATCGACAGTATTAAAACAACAATAAAAATATGAAATACATACTTTCTATACTACTGTTTTTCGTTTTTTTCATGAATACATCAGCACAATTTGTTTCTGTAAAGAAAGCTGAAAAGATAGCATCTGAATTTATCAGAAATAATTACCCTCAAACCCGAATAAGCCCTAATTACAGTCTGTCCCTCGTTTACGAATCTACAGATACGATTCAGACTAAAACATCCGGGAACAATAGTCTTTTCTATATATTCAACATCAAAGACGAGGAAGGATTTATAATTGTATCAGCCGACGAACGGACATCTGCCTCTATTTTGGGATATTCTTTCAAAAATGATTTCAAAGTAAAGAATATACCTGATAATATTCAGTATTGGATGGATAGTTACAAAAACCAAATTATCAGTTTGAGAAGAACTGATAATAATGCAGCCAAAACCAATCAGTCCATATCAAAATACTTCAGTACCCGGAAAAAAACAGCTTCGACTGCAAATACTTTGCGAACGGAAACAACTGATACATTATTTATTGCTGAAAAGGAACTGACTTTTAATTCATCATCCTTCTCCCCTGACGTCAAACCTTTAGTCAAAACAACATGGGATCAGGATCAACCTTATAACAATCTGACTCCACTTGATGGAAGAATCCACTCTGCTACAGGTTGTGTTGCTACTGCTGCCGCACAAATAATGAAGTTTCACGAATGGCCTGTACAGGGAAAAGGAAATATATCATATAATACCTTAACTAAAAGGATTCATGTCTTGACAAACTTCAATGCTTCCATTTATGACTGGAGGAATATGCTGGATAGTTACAGATCTTTTTATTCGGACAAAGAGGCTAATGCTGTAGCGACTCTAATGCGTGATACAGGATCAGCCTGTATGATGGATTATACCCACGACGAAAGTGGAGCTTCCATCTTTGATATGGGTATTGGATTTATTGAACATTTCGATTATACGAAACAAATGAATTTAAACATCCGAGATTTTTATACAGATCAGGAATGGAAAAATATATTGAAGGAACAATTGAACAAGAATTTACCTGTTTTATATTCAGGAGCAAACAAATCGGAAGGACATGCTTTTATTTGCGACGGATACGATTCGAACGATCTGTTCCACATTAATTGGGGCTGGAGCGGTTATTGCGATGGTTATTTTGAAATAAACAAACTAAATCCATCTTCCCCTGGAATTGGAGGCGGTTCCGGTAAATTTAATGAAGATCAGATGATAATCTCTGATATCAGACAAGCATCTGACAATGATAAATCTTATTATAACTTTTATTACGAAGGGAATGCCATCACCTGCCCAGGTAAGAAAATTTTGAAGCGAAATGAATCTTTTGAAGTGATGATGTATTTTTACAATTATAGTTTCACCACATTCAATGGGACAATAGCGTTAGGCCTAAAAAGACCTGATAAAAAAATCATGGCGATAGGAACTTTCGAGACTGAACTGGAGCCTCTGTACGGTTACGAAGACTTAAAATTCACGAATCTGAGAATTCCTGCGAATTTACCTGATGGAGAATATTCCATATGCGCTTATACCAAAACAAACGGCGATAAAGAATGGTCTAAAATCAGAGCATCCCTGGGGATATCGGACAGTATAAAAGTGTTTATTGAAAATGATAAAATTTATTTAGGAGAAAAATCTAATGAGGAAGAAGGGAATCCGAAACATTTTGACCTTTCTGTAGAAGAAACTTTTATTACAGATGATTCGTATATTGAAACAAACGAAGAAGTCTCCTTCCATGCCAGAGTTAAAAACATTGGAGGCAAGGATTATGAAGATCCTATCGGCATATATATTTCAAAAGCAAGAAAACCACAGGTATCTTTAATTATATGGACTCCGGAAGACATTCTTATAAAAAGTGATTCTACCTGTTCGATTAATCTTTCCGGAAAAATGTCATTAGAACCCGGTTTTTACAATACACATCTAATTTATAAGGATGGTAAAAAAAATATTTATTTTATGGATAAATATTCAACAATCACCATCCATTCAGAAGCTGTTGGCAATGAGAAAATTCAAACATCCCCTATAAAGATATTTGCCTGCCGAGATGCGGGGAAAATCATTGTGAAAGGTAATTCACTACAGCAAATTACACTTTATGATATGTCAGGGAAAATGCTGGCAAACAAGATTTGTCATAATACTTCTGAAACAGATATTTCATCCATCATCCCCTCACAAAAAATGATTATTATATCAATTAAAGCTGACAATAAACCCTATAAGTATAAAATAAGGTTTTAAAGTGCCACTTTTCCCACTAAATAGGATACTATTTAACACTTAAAAGATTTATTCTCTAAATAAATTTTCATATTTTTGGCTATTTGATTTTAATATTAGAGAATATGAATCGCTTTTTTTGTATATTGACAACTTTATGCCTTACCACAACCGCTTCATTCAGCCAAAGTTTGAAAGGGTTTATATATGATAAGGACACAAACGAACCTCTTCCGGGTGTAAATATCTCTTATAAAAGAATTAACGGAGATACTGATGGAACAATCTCCAATCCGGACGGTTCTTATGAATTAAAACTCCCAGCCGGAGGCATAGATTTAATGTTCAGTTATATTGGATATGAAAACGAACCTTTGAGTCTGGTTTTTTCCGCCAAAGAGAACAAAGTTCACGATGTATACATGCGTACTCAATCCACCTTATTAGGAGATGTTGTAGTCAGTGCCGGACGTTTTGAACAGAAACTGACAGATGTAACTGTTTCTATGGATCTTTTGAAGGCGGATCAAATCAGCAAGCAGGCGCCAACCGATTTAACGACCTCGTTGAATACATTACCCGGCGTTGACATTAACGACAAACAACCGTCCATTCGTGGTGGAAACGGCTGGACGTATGGCGTTGGGTCACGATGTCTCGTCTTAATCGATGGAATGAATGCATTAAGTGCCGGCACCGGTATCATAAACTGGAACGTCATTCCTCTGGAAAATATAGATCAAGTGGAAGTAATGAAAGGAGCCTCTTCTGTCTTGTACGGATCTTCTGCCCTGAACGGAATCATCAATATAAGGAGCAAACGTCCGAATTTAACACCTAAAACGACGGCTCGTGCTTATCTGGGAATTTACGGAGCACCGTCTAATGAAAATTATCAATGGAGCAACAAGGCCTTCTGGAAAGAAGGGAAATATGAAGTAGAACCATTCCTTCGTAAATCTGTTTTCTCCGGTATTCGTAACCCTATTTACGAAGGGGCCGACCTTTCTCATTCACGCCGTATCGGGAACTTCGATTTGTCTGCAGGAATAAATATGTTCACTGACGAAGGTTATCGTCAACAAGGATATAACAAACACTTCCGTGCCGGAGGTAATTTGACTTATCACCAGCCACTACATGACGAAAAGATATTAAACTATGGTTTTAATCTTAATTTCTTAAGTAATCAGTATGCTGATTTCTTTATCTGGCGTTCACCGGTGGAAGTTTATCAACCTTCTTCTTTTGCCAATATGGGACGCGAAGGAAATACTTTTTACATTGATCCATTCATCAATTTCACCAATCCGCAGAAAAGAACATCTCATAAGATAAAAGCCCGTTTTTATTATCGTGGAGATAATATTATCCAGGGAACTTCCGAGAAAAAGATTTCAAACATTTTAGGAGATATGGGGACAGATGCCGGTGCCATCAAAAAATTATATCAAGATTTCCAGAATGATGATTACAGCGCCCTGGCTCCTATCATAACTCCTATTCTAAATGGGAATTTGAAAGGGACAGTCGATAATGCGGTTACTTTCTTAAATGGTATATTCCCTACTGCAACTACAGCCGATTACTGTGATTTGTTAGCTTGGGTTATGAAAAACGGCCTTCCTAAAAGCGAAGCAGATCTGATCCCCTGGCTTTCAGGAACAATCAGTCCACAGGAAAAACCGACTTTAATTGATAAAAATTATAATTATTATATCGACTATCAATTTAATAAGAAATGGGATAGCGGAACCCAACTGACAACCGGTGTGACCTATGAACATACCAAAAGTATCTCCCAGACAACAGGTACTCATGATAGTGATAATGCAGCATTCTTCCTGCAATACGACCAACGTTTCTTCGACAAGCTAAGTGTTTCTGCCGGAATGCGTGCCGAATATTACCGTGTAGATGATTTCTTGCGCGAAGCAGATACCAAGATCTTTGGAAAGATGGTTCCTATACGCCCTATTTTCAGAGCCGGATTAAATTATCAGCTGGCTGATTACAGTTTTATTCGTGCAAGTTTCGGACAAGGTTATCGTTATCCTTCTCTCACAGAAAAATATGCCCGTAAAGATATCGGAGGTGTTGGTGTTTATCCAAATCCTGATGTTAAAGCTGAAAAAGGAATCAATGCAGAACTCGGAATCAAACAAGGTTACAAGATTGGCAATCTGAAAGGTTTTATAGATCTGGCCGGTTTCTATACTCAATATTCTGACATGATAGAATTTCGATTCGGTTTCTTCAACAACAACACTTTCGATTATATCAATAGTATCAGCGATGTAATCACGATGTTAGGTAAAAATCAGACTCCAGGAATCGGTGCTCAGTTTTATAACGTTTCAAAAGCACGTATCTACGGAGCTGACATCAGTACGAATGGTATTTACGAATTTAATAAAGATGCATCCCTTACATACAATCTGGGTTATGTCTATACAGAACCGGAAGACATCGATTATAAGAAAAAGAATGCTTTAGAAAATGAATATACCGATCCGTTGCAGATGAAGGAAAAATCCAACGAATCAAAATATCTGAAATATCGTCAGAAACACACACTGAAAGCTGTTCTCGATTTTAATTGGAAACGTTTAAGTCTCGGAACAAATATTATCTGGAAAAGCAAGACTCTGGCAGTTGACTATATTATGGTAGACGAAAGAGTAAAGGATCAACCTGAGATCATGGATTATGTCAGACAAGTTTTGTTTGGCAATGTGAATGGCGAAACATTAGATTCTTATTGGTCCAAACATAATACAGCTTATTGTACAGTCGATTTAAGAACTGGTGTGAAAATCACCAATCAGATAGCTTTTCAGTTTACAATTAATAATCTCTTTAATAAAGAGTACAGTACTCGACCAATGGCTGTTGCTGCACCAAGAACGTATTTAATGCAGTTTAACCTGAATTTTTAAGACTATTTTGAATAAATAATCGTTTTTCATACAAATTTATCCCTCTATTTTGTATAAATATTCAATTTGAATCACTACATTCGAATTGAATATTTATACAAAAATGTGTACAAAGAAACAACGTTTGGAAACAATTTGTGAAATTATCAGCAAAGAAAACATCAATAATCAAGATCAATTAAGCAAACGCTTGAATGAGATGGGTTTTGCTGTTACTCAGGCCACTTTATCAAGAGACATCAGACAATTGAAAGTGGTAAAGGTACATCATAACAACGGAGCTTATGTTTATCGTTTACCAGATATGAACATAACTTCAATTTCTAATACAAAATTAAGTACACATCCTAAAATAGAATTCTCGGGGAATCTTGCCGTCATCAAAACCCGGCCAGGCTATGCAATGGGAATCGCATCAGACATCGATACGCATGCTCCGAAAGAGATTTTAGGAACAATTGCCGGTGATGATACCATATTGATTATCCCGCGTGAAGGCTTTAATCGCCAAAGTATAATTGAGGCTTTATCAAGTTTTATTTGAAAGAAAAAAAAGGAACTATTATAGAAATGGAACAGAACATACAAATTGATGTCATGATAGCAGAGGCCTGTCACGAGGAATATGTAGACACAATTCTAGATACAATTGAAGCTGCAGCTAAAGTGAGAGGAACAGGTATTGCTAAACGTACACATGAATATGTGGCTCAAAAAATGAAGGAAGGCAAAGCTGTAATTGCTTTACACGGTAACAAACTTGCCGGATTCAGTTATATAGAATCCTGGGGTAACAAACAATATGTTACAACATCCGGTTTAATTGTTCATCCTGATTTCCGAGGTCTTGGAGTTGCCAAAAGAATTAAAGACATGACTTTCAAACTTGCCAGGATGAGATGGCCTCATGCCAAAATATTTAGTCTGACTTCTGGAGCTGCCGTTATGAAAATGAATACAGAATTAGGGTATCTTCCTGTTACATTTGCAGATCTTACAACCGATGAAGCATTCTGGAGAGGTTGTCAGGGTTGTATAAACTATGATGTTTTGCAAAGAACAAATCGTCGTTACTGTATTTGTACTGCCATGCTTTATGATCCGGAGGCTCATAAAGAAACATCTAACAATAATAAATAAGGTTAACAATAAATAATCATAAATATATGAAAAAGAAAGTAGTTGTCGCATTTAGTGGCGGTCTGGATACTTCATTTACAGTTATGTATCTGGCAAAGGAAAAAGGTTATGAAGTATACGCAGCTTGCGCTAATACTGGTGGATTCAGTGAAGAACAGCTTAAAAAGAACGAAGAGAACGCTTATAAGCTAGGAGCTGTCAAATACGTCACTCTTGACGTAACTAAGGAATATTACGAAAAGAGCTTGAAATTCATGATCTATGGTAATGTATTGAGAAACGGTACTTATCCTATTTCTGTTAGTTCCGAACGTATCTTCCAGGCTTTGGCTATTGCTCGCTATGCCAACGAAATCAATGCAGATGCTATTGCCCACGGTTCAACAGGAGCAGGAAATGATCAGATTCGTTTTGATATGACATTCCAGGTACTGGCTCCAAACGTAGACATCATCACATTGACACGTGATATGGCTCTTAGCCGTGAATACGAAATTAACTACTTGAAGGAACATGGCTTCGAAGCAGATTTCACCAAATTGAAATACTCTTATAACGTTGGTTTATGGGGTACATCTATCTGTGGTGGAGAAATTCTTGACTCCGCTCAAGGCCTACCTGAATCAGCTTATTTGAAACAAGTAACAAAAACAGGAAGTGAACAACTTCGTTTGGAATTCAAGAAAGGTGAATTGTGTGCAGTAAACGGCGAAACCTTTGATGATCCTATCAAAGCAATTCAGAAAGTAGAAGAAATCGGTTCGGCTTACGGTATCGGTCGTGATATGCATGTTGGTGATACAATTATCGGTATCAAAGGTCGTGTAGGTTTCGAAGCTGCTGCTCCAATGTTAATCATTGCAGCTCACCGCTTCCTTGAAAAATATACTTTGAGCAAATGGCAGCAATATTGGAAAGACCAGGTTGCCAACTGGTACGGAATGTTCTTACATGAAAGCCAGTATCTTGAACCTGTAATGCGCGATATCGAAGCTATGTTGTTCGAATCCCAGCGTAACGTAAACGGTACTGCCATTCTTGAAATCCGTCCTCTGTCATTCTCTACTGTTGGTGTTGAATCAAAAGACGACTTGGTAAAGACTAAATTTGGTGAATACGGCGAAATGCAGAAAGGCTGGACAGCTGAAGATGCCAAAGGATTTATCAAAGTCTTGTCTACTCCATTGCGTGTTTATTATACCAACCACAAAGACGAAGAAATATGATTAAAGTAGGTATCGTTGGAGGAGCTGGTTATACAGCTGGAGAATTAATCCGTTTGTTAATTAATCACCCGGATGTCGAAATTGTTTTCATTAACAGTTCCAGTAATGCAGGGAATCTAATTACAGATGTTCACGGCGGACTTTACGGTGAAACAGACATGCATTTCACAAGTGAGCTTCCTCTTGACAGCATCGATTGTCTTTTCTTCTGTACAGCACATGGAGATACCAAGAAGTTCATGGAATCACATACAGTACCGGCAAATGTAAAGATAATTGACCTGTCAATGGATTATCGCATTGAAGGTCCTGATCATGATTTCGTTTATGGTCTGCCAGAATTGAATCGTCGCCGCATATGTAATTCTATGCACATCGCTAATCCTGGATGTTTTGCAACTTGTATCCAATTAGGTCTTCTACCGTTGGCCAAACATTTGTTACTAAACTCAGATATTCATATAAATGCAATTACAGGTTCAACAGGAGCCGGAGTAAAGCCTTCAGCAACTTCACACTTCAGCTGGAGAAATGATAACATTTCTATCTACAAGCCTTTTACTCATCAGCATATACCTGAGATCAAACAGAGTTTGAAGCAACTGCAGAACAGTTTCAATAGCGATATCAATTTCATTCCTATGAGGGGTAACTTCTCACGTGGAATCTTTGCCACTACTTATCTGGATTGTAAAGTTGATCTGGAAGAGATTAAGAATATTTACAAGTCATATTATGACGACCATTCTTTCACTTTCGTTGTTGACAAGAATCCTGATCTGAAACAAGTAGTCAATACTAATAAGTGTCTGATTTATCTTCAGAAATACGAAGGGAAATTATTAATTGTTTCAATGGTTGATAATTTACTGAAAGGAGCAAGCGGTCAGGCTGTACATAATCTGAATTTATTATTCGGACTGGAAGAAACTGTTGGCCTGCATTTAAAACCATCAGCTTTCTAATTATAACTAACAAAAGAAAAGTTACATGAAACTATTTGAAGTTTATCCTCTATTCAACATAGAAATCGTAAAAGGAAAAGGATGTCATGTCTGGGACAAGGAAGGAAATGAATATCTTGACCTTTATGGCGGACATGCAGTTATATCTGTCGGGCACAGCCATCCTAAGTACGTAAAAGCAATCAACGAGCAAGTAAGCAATCTAGGCTTCTATTCAAACTCGGTGGTTAACAGTCTGCAACAGAAGCTTGCTGATAAATTAGGCAAAACTTCCGGTTATGATGAATATTCATTATTTTTGATTAACTCTGGTGCTGAAGCTAATGAAAACGCTTTGAAACTGGCTTCCTTCCACAATGGAAAGAAACGTGTTCTGGCATTCAAGCATGCTTTCCACGGACGGACTTCCGCTGCCGTAAGAGTAACAGATAATCCGAAGATTATTGCTCCTGTAAACGAAGGTCTGGATGTCTCCTATCTACCTCTGAATGATTCTGCAGCAGTTGAAGCAGAATTGAAGAAAGGAGATGTTTCTTCAGTCATCATTGAAGGTATTCAAGGAGTTGGAGGAATACAACTGCCAACAACAGAATTCTTACAGGATCTTCGTTCTCTTTGTACCAAATACCAGGCAGTTTTAATCCTGGATGAAATCCAGTCTGGTTATGGCCGAAGCGGTAAATTCTTTGCCCACCAGCACTCTGCTATTCGTCCTGATATTATTACAGTAGCAAAAGGAATCGCTAATGGTTTCCCTATGGGTGCCGTTTTAATCAGTCCTATATTCAAGCCGGTTTATGGAATGTTAGGAACAACATTCGGTGGAAATCATCTAGCTTGTGCAGCAGCAATTGCAGTTCTTGATATCATGGAAGAAGAAAAACTAGTTGCAAATGCAGAAAAAGTTGGAAACTTCTTAATGGAAGAATTAAAGAAATTACCAGGAATCAAGGAACTTCGTGGTCGTGGATTGATGATTGGTATTGAATTTGACGAACCTATCAAAGAAATTCGTTCTAAATTATTATTCGAACAGAAAGTCTTTACTGGTGTAGCCGGAACTAATACAATTCGTCTGTTACCTCCTTTATGTATCACAATGGAGGAAGCTGCTGAATTTATCCGTCGTTTCCGTATAGTACTTGAGAATAACAAATAAATAAAGACGTTCTTATATGATTTTAAAAGAGGGGCTATCAAGAGATAGTCTCTCTTTATTTTTTCTCTAAACAGAAAGTTGACAACAACGGATAATGATCACTAAAACCTCCTTCATATTTATAACCATAATAAGTCCTAAAAGGACGTTCTCCTCTCCAGGTCTTATCCTTCTTCCGAAGAAAAGATGGATTAAATAAACGATTACTCTCCTTTTGCAAAACCATACTTTGATTTTCCTGCAATAAGGATCCGTTTACAATGATATGATCTATCTGATTCCATTCACCCTGATATTTATGAGATCCTTCCGATTCATAAAACAGATCATATAATTCATTACACTGAACAGAATCTACAGGGAAAGGTCTTGCTTTTAAATAACAGGAAAGGCTTTCATCCGCAGGCCCGTCATTAAAATCTCCCATTATAATAATCTTCGGACACTTTCTTTCGATTAATAACGAATCTACACAGTTCCTTAATGCTTTTGCGGCAGTTATTCTTTTCTTACGACTTGCTAATTCACCTCCATATCTTGATGGAAAATGACAAACAAAAACATCTACCATTTCAAGATTCCGAACCTGTCCCCACGCATGTAGCATATTTCTTGTGGGACGTTCATTCTCTCCCAATGGAATTTTTATTTCTTCCGAACCTAATAGTTTGAATTGATTCCGTTGATATAGGAGAGCTACGTTTATTCCACGTTGATCGCAACCGTGCGTAATACAATATTGATAATCGAATTGATAAAGTGAAGTTCTTCTCAAAAGATGATGAATGACTGAATCATTTTCCACCTCACACAATCCTATTAAAGCTAAAGATTTCCATTCTCCAGCAGCCAATATAACCTTGGATAGATTTTGTAACTTATGATAATATCTGCCTTTCGTCCAAAAACGACTTCCGTTGGGAAGAAATTCATCATCCTTTACATGAGGATTATCTTCTGTATCAAACAGATTTTCCACATTATAACTCATCACCCGAAATGAATCGGAAGCATTCTTCTGTGCATCCGTAGAGAAATAGATACAGACAGATAAAATAACAGTAAAAAAGTTTTTCATAGTTTAGGTCCTTTGGTTTTATATGGAATTATTTCTTTTCTTTTTCCTCAACAAATTCATAAGCTCCAATTGTTGGTCCTGTTCCATTTTCCAACCGCTTCACTCCTAACCTGTCTACGGGGAATCTGGCGGAGATTTCAGGATCGGCTTTTCCAACGCCTAAAGAAACGACTGTATCCGGACGGAAATCGAATTGATATTTATTATCTTCTCCTCCTAATTTCCGATACGACGGACGCTCGTCCTTGGTAGAGAACAATACTGAATTAAATCGTTCCCCTTCTTCACCCTTTGTTGTTATTACACAATGATTAAATTTATAATCACAGTCGGCTTCTTCCACTTCAGATATAGCGATCTCTCCAGAGAGAGGATTCTTTCCTGGTCCGAAACTACCATCAATCAAACAATTATCGAAACGAGCTTTTAATGGAACAACAATATTCTCACCATCCTTAGAATATACATTTGAGATTACCAGTGATTCAGTTGAGCGCTGAATCAGACGCATAAAGTTCGTAATTGTACAATGTATGAACTGATTTTCACCACCGGCCAAAGCAACAACAGCACCTCCTGCATTACTTATTTCAGAGTTATTCACATTCAACTTACTATTGATTGATGTCAGAACATTCTCTTTCATATTAGTCACTAATGAATTGGATATTTCCAGCTTCAATTCCTTAGGATCAGAAGCTTCAACTGTTATTCCATTCGTACCATTTTTTATAATGGTATGTTCCATTTTATTACCAAGACTTTCCTTTCTAAAGAAAATGCCCCCCCACTGCCCAGGAGTCCTGTCATAAGGAAGAATTTCATCCAGTACATAATCCAAACGATCGCCACGAACAACAACCGGCTTTGTTTGAGTTCCTTCAGCAATCAAAGTCCCTGAAACTTTAATATTGGCTTTGTCATGCATATATAAGGTTGTACCTTCCTTCAGGCGAAGAGTAACACCTTTCTCAACAATTATACTGTCATAAACCAAATGAGGAAGATCTGCAGTAAAAGTAGTATCTTTAGAAATATGAAAACCTCCTTTATACAAATGCATATCTTGTCCGTATGCCTCCAGCAAAACGCTCTGCTTACCTCCATTTGTCATAAAAACAATTGAATCTTCCAACAACAACGGCTGATTAGAATTAGTAGGATCAACTGTTACTTCCACAAAGATAAACATACTATCTTCTGCCAAAATACCAACATTGTCAAACAAGTCACCTTTACGGCCGTCAACATTCAATCTGAAACCAGATTCTCCGCCACTGGCCAACATGATTGACTGAATATTCAAGGCTTCTTTGTTTTCATTGTAAACCATCAATTGCTTTGTTGCAGAACCTATCGTTGTGAAAACAGTATCGAATGACAATGTATCTACAGAAAAAGATAAACGATAATTTGGATTAGTAGAATAATGTTCCTCCAAACCATCACATGACGTAATCAAAAAAGCAATAAAAGAGAGTATGAATAATACTGAAAACTTTATTTTTTGCATTTTATTTTTTTCCCTTGTTAAGATTGTTTTAAATACTTAAAATCTCCAACTTTTTCTTTATAAATACAAAAGTAAAATAAAAATATGTAAAAATAAAAGAAAAAGAGAGAAATCACATTCACAAGTGAAATGACTTCTCTCTTTAAGAACGAATATTATTCGAATTTATTTTGTAGGAATATTCTTTAACAATTCCAACAAGTGACTCCACCACATTCCAACAGTCTTGATTTCAATACGTTCGTTAGGAGAATGCACATCACGCAATGTCGGACCGAAAGAAATCATATCTAAGTGTGGATATTTTTCAAGGAACAAACCACATTCCAAACCAGCATGGATGGCCATAATCAAAGGTTCTTTATTGAACAATTTCTTATAAGTATCCTGAGCTACTTTCAAAATTGCAGAATCCGGATTAGGAGCCCAGCCTGGATAACCATCTCCGTGAGAAACTTCTGCACCTGCCAGCAAGAATGTTGAAGCAACCTGATTTGCTGCCATATTCTTGTATGATTCAATGGAACTACGCTGACTTGTACCAACTATAATTTTATTACCTTCCAACATCTTAACAGAAGCAAGGTTTGTTGAAGTCTCAACCAAATCATCGATATCATGACTCATACCTAAAACTCCATGAGGACATGCATGTAATGAATAAATAACCTTAGATGCTGTATCATTATCGATATAGGATTCAGGTCTGTCAGCAGACTGCATGACAAAACGTACATCTTTATCTACATGTTTCAACTCAAATTCTACGTCAGCAGCAAATTCATTTAACATTACACGAACAGTTTCCTTGTCTTCATGACGAAGGCCTAATACAGCATGAGCTTCACGGGCGATAGCATTACGCAAGTTACCACCTTTGATTTCACACATGATGAAATCAATATTATTTTGCTTTAAGATATACAAGAAACGGACTAAAAGTTTATTGGCATTTCCCAAACCTTTGTGAATTTCACCACCAGAGTGGCCGCCATTCAAACCAGTAACGTCAATACGGAAATATTCACGATCAGCAGGAGTCGGCTGAGGCTGATAAGTAAAGATAGCCTGAGTATCTTTTCCTCCAGCACATCCCATAAAGATCTGACCTTCATCTTCGCTATCCAGATTCAACAAGATATTACCAGTCATAAATCCAGCTTTCAAAGCTTTTGCTCCTGTCAATCCTGTTTCTTCATCGATAGTAAACAAACATTCCAATGGACCATGTTCGATATCATCAGAAGCCATTAATGCCAATTCAGCTGCAACACCTACACCATTGTCAGCTCCTAAAGTAGTTCCATTTGCACGTAACCATTCACCATCAACAATTGTTTCAATAGGGTCGTTATCAAAATCGTGTTTAGTTCCATTATTCTTTTCACATACCATGTCTACGTGTGATTGCAAAACAACTGTTTCACGATTTTCCATTCCTGGAGTAGCTGGTTTTGACATTAAGATATTACCTACTTCGTCTTTTTTATAAGTAATATTGTGAGCTTTTGCGAAAGCCTCTAAATAAGCAATAATTTTTCCCTCTTTCTTAGATGGACGTGGAACTTTTGTAATTTCATCAAAATACTTCCACACGATCTGAGGTTGTAAATCTGTTATCACCATATCTTTTTAAGGTATTAATTAAGTTAATAAACCATATAAAACAATACTTTGCTCGAAATAAAGTAGAATTAACATATAAATATTTACTTTATAATCGGGAAAGCCTTATATTTGCGTCCACAAATATAACGAAAATGGTAAAATTATTATTCATAACATTCACAATAATTCTTATTTCGGTTGTTTTATTAAGTATAAAAGTAATTTTTAAAAAGAACGGACGTTTCCCGAACACCCATATTGAAGGGAATAAAGCTCTTGCTAAAAAAGGCATTTATTGTGCAAGAACCGAACATGCAATTCAAGTCAGACATAAGAATCTTGTTGATAAGCTAAATGAATTAAACAGATAAAAAATAAAAAAAATATAACATTTTATGAAGAACATTAACTACATTATTAACGGCATACTTGCCGTTGCTGTTGTGATTTTGTTTGTGATGCAGTTTTCTAATAAAAAGCAAGTGAGTCCTGCTAAAGTTGTAGCAACACAAAGTGAAAGTACTACAGGCACTTTACCAGTTGCCTATGTTAACGTAGACTCTCTTCTTGAGAATTACAATTATGCCAAAGATTTAAACGAAATCATTTTAAAGAAAGCTGAAAATTCAAGAGCAAATGTCAATCAGAAAGCTGCTTCTTTACAAAAGGAGATGCAGGAATTTCAAACAAAAATTACAAACAATGCATTTTTAACTCAGGAAAGAGCTGAACAAGAACAAAAACGCTTATTAACCAAGCGTCAGGAATTGGAAAGTCTGGATGCTCGTCTTTCTCAAGAATTAATGCAGGAACAGCAGAAACTTAACGAACAGTTACGTGATTCTATCGTTTCTCAGTTGAAAATATATAACCAAGGTAAAGGATATCAAGTTATTTATAGTAATACTGGTGGCGATAATATTCTTTTGGCAGATGATGTTTATGATATCACAGCAGAAATTCTAGAATATCTAAACAAGAATTACGCTACTAAAAAATAATAGCCCTTTGCTCATTTATTATCATTAATCATAAAACTGCTTCTCGTTTATTCGGGAGGCAGTTTTTTTATTTAGAATCAAAACTCATCAAAAACCTTGAATTTTTACTTCCTCCGTTTTTCATCCTTACAAACAATCAACCCGCCCCAAATAAAAAAACCTTTGACATTTCCGAAAAAACATCAAAGGTTCTTTTAAAAACGTCAAACATTTTTATAGAAACGTAAGACCTTTTTTATCCTGATTATTTATTAAGCATCTTTATACTATAACATAAAGTTTTCTTTTCGCTTTATTCTTTTAAGACCTTTACTGATTCTGACAAATACATAATTTACATTATGTCCGAATAGCAGAAGTATATCTTTTTGCAGAAACAGCCAAAATGAACGAATTACCATTTCTTCGTTCAGACAATAAATTTTGACATAACAATCTCCGGATTAACAACAGATGTTTGTTCATATTCTTTCATTTTCATGAAAGAATATGAACCTTCAAACAAAGCATCTGTAAAAGCCTCCCTAAACAGTTTTAATCAAGAAGAGCCAAATTATTCTTTGAGACATATAAATATCAACATTCTATTTCTTTACAAAAACAGAATGAATCCCTCCTTTATTAAAATGTAAAACATTTTTTGTACCAGTTAAAGAATCCATATATTCAACTTCATCTTTTCCCGTAGTCTGAACCTTTACATTCCAACCCTCACTACATTCATCTACACTCAAGATATCTGTCGTATTTGAATATGGATGCAGGGCCAGTCCGTTTATACAGTGGATCGTTTCTATATGATAATGACGAACAGGGATAACAAAATTTCCTACTCCATATGTGAACAAAGATTCCTGGACTTTCTCCGGATTCTGCCAATCGGCATTCAACAGATAGATTGTACGTCTGTTTTCTTTATCCCATACGGTAAAACCAACCTTACCCACAGGTTTTATCCAACCTCTTACAGACTCTTCCTTCATTTTATCTGCAGCTATATTCCTCATTTCCGATACATATTCCGTTTTCAGAATATCTTCTATCGGATAAGCTTTATCCGCAAAATAAATAATCTTTCCGTTTCCATAAGAAATCACATTCTTACCCCTCATCTGTTGATAATCATTACCCAACATTTCTCTTACTAAAGAATCATCTTTAGGGAATGAAACAGGCTGATCCGGCTGTAATTCTGAATTCAAATGAGCCGCAGACAAAAGTAACGTTCCACCATTGTAAACATAATCCTTTATACGAAGGAAATCATTCGAATCATACGTGTTCCAACCTAAAAATATCATCGCCTTGTATTTATTCATGACATCGATCGGAGCTTCTATCGGTAATAAATCGACAGTTCCATAAGGAGTTGAAGTAAACCATCCATTCGGACCACAACCATCTATCTGATTCTCTGGATAAAATACTTTTAGCAAGTCAAAACTTTCACAAGCCTTATTAAATTTCCATTTTTCTCCTTCCTGAGACCAAAGACTTCCTCTACCAAACGATTTCCAGGCATCATTTCTACCTTGGATAACTGCTATATTACTCATCAATTCACCACGCCGAGTATGAGTTTCGACAAAATCCAACATCTGATGCTGTGCATACAAATGAGCCTTGCCTGATTCGGAATAACGATCGTTCATATATTCATCTGTCCACAAAGCTTCTTCTGTATTCATGTGAGAAGAACCGTGCATATAAGCAACTGCAAGCGACATATACAATCGTAAGGCGTGTTTCGGATCTGTAAATGGAAAAGATCCCCATTGCATGGCATGCAAAGAGCCGTAATTTGGACGACTATAAGCACGAGAAGCTCCACGTAAGGAAGATAATATGGTTTCTTCAGGACCATACATCTGTTCTGCTCCCAGCCAGTCATAACCGGCCTGATAAAGATAACGGAACAAGGTTGAAGGTCCTGTATGACGTGTACTTTCCCCCTTCGAATATCTGAAATTGGCCACTAACTTACGAGCACCATCAGCCATATCTTTAACACCCTTCGGATCATAATGGATATATGTCCCATGATTTGTATAAATTGGACGATGTTTTGCAAAGATTCCTCCATATGGTCGATTCCTTGCCGCCATATCCGAGAATAATCCCTGATACTTGAAATGTTGCCAATAATAATAACCGCCATCATTCTCATGAGCTTGTTTTCCTCTAAAAGAGGAGGTATTCAATACATCCAACGACGGATTTATTCTACTTCCAGCCAAAGTTCTACCTTCAACCTGCCAGGCATAAGGAATCCTCATTTGATCTAACAATTCTACATAATGACGAATCACATTGGAATCAGCAATTCTGAATCCACTCCATTGATATGAAGGACGGAATTGATACCAGTTTCCTACACGATTGGAAATATACCATTTGAAGAAATAATCATATTTTTCATATTCCTTATCGATATATATTTCATCACCGGAAGACAAATAAATATTATCCGAAACTTTATCTATAATCTGATGTATTCGGGCATTTTCTGTATGTCCGGGAGATTGAAACTGAATAGATGCTGATTGTCCTGCCTGTCTTGCTCTCATTTCGATTACATGTAATCCGGGCTTTTCCATTAAAACCTCCTGATTCCTTGGAGATATATTTTCCGATGCCTGTACCCTGACCAAAACATTTTCTACATTGGTCTCAACCAAAGCTCCGAAAAGAGCATTTTCCTTTACGTATTTTGGAACAGAAATCACCTCAAAATTACGGGCACTTTCCTCTATTATTTCCAATGCATGTAATTCATATGAATATGCTGCACGATGCTCCTCTTTCTTTAACGTTAATTTTAAATCATCTCCTTCTTTTAAATCAGATGGTAAAAGAATGTAGAAATCATTCACATTCGAAGCTCTGTCAAAACAATTATCTTTAAAAGCAGTCTTTCCATTTACATCCAACTGCCACATTGGCCAGCTGCGCGTTGAGAGATTGGTTCCAACCCAATAATTATAATCATCAGACCGCTGAGCATGTTTAACAAAGGGGATGGAACAAATCAGTTTTCCATTCTGTCTCAATTGTGGAGATTCGACCCAACACTCACCAGAAAAGCCAGTTCCTCCTACTTGTAACAACAGACATGCTGTCTTCTCCGGCAAAATAAATGTTTGAGTTATCTTTTTGTATTTACTATTACCCTCCGGAACTGATATAAACAAAATTGAATCCGGTTTGTCATAAATATCATCTGCAAACCGTCCTTTTTTCTCGTAAAAGACCTCTATTTTCAAACCGAATTCCCCTAAGGAATCAATATCTAACAATTGTTTCTTTACAACAGGTAATGTAACTGTCAATTCCCCCGGCTTGAACAACTTATTAGTTATTCGGTAATAGGCATGCCGTTCAAAATTGTCTTTATCTCCCTTGAAATATAAAGAATACTTTTCTTTACGCGTGATAACAGAATCCAGATTATCATCAATCAGAAACTCGGCTCGTCTGAACATTTCTTCTCCTCTTTTTTCATAAGGAACGGGCATTTTTAAATTACCTACTACACGAAGAAAACGTCGTGCAGGATAATTTATCTGTTGCAACCGAACTTTTGCAGAAACCGATTCTTCCGGATTCAACAATTCGATATTTTTACCATTCTGAGGAGTAAAGATTATATTTCTTGTTTCCTTCCATCCTTCCGCAAGAAGAACGAAAGAGAAACAAGAAACCATTATTAAAATAAAATATAACTTACGTATCATATTCAAGATCTGAAATTCCGCACAAGTATTATTTATTTCTACCAAAATTAAACATGGATGACTCTGTTCTTGCATTATCCATGATAGTAACCAGTTCCGTTACTTTTGCCGGATACATCGTTGCCAGATTATGATCCTCGTGAATATCTTCCTCGATATTATATAATTCAACTTTGGTTTCTCCATTTATCGGCTGACGTATCAGTTTCCAGTCTCCTACTCGAATAGCCTGACGACCTTTAGCTTCATGAAATTCCCAATAAAGGAACTTATGTTTCTTCTGTCCGCTTTTACCCAACAATGTCGGCAAATAAGAAATACCATCTGTATATGTTCCTAATCTTGTACCTGTAATATCGGCTAATGTCGGCATCAAATCCCAGAAAGCAGCCATGTGCCATGTCTTTTGTCCTGCAGGAATATTACCTGGAGACCATGCTACAAACGGAATGCGAATACCACCTTCATAAACATCACGCTTCATTCCACGAAAAGGGCCTGAACTTTGGAAAAATTCCGGATCGGCTCCACCTTCATGATGCGGACCATTATCAGATGTAAAGACCAAAATCGTATTTTTATCCCTTCCTGATTTTTCTAATTCACTCATGATTTCACCAACATAACTATCCAGACGTGTAATCATGGCTGCAAATGAAGCCTTTGGTTTCATGGAAGAATCATATCCCCCACTGCCCTCAACATATCCTTGTTTAGAGATATAAGGAGTTTCGTCGAATTTATCTTCATACATTTTGTAAATATCATCATGAGGAAGATTTAATTCCGCATGAGGTATTGTATAAGTCAACATGGCAAAGAAAGGTTTATCTTTACTTTCTTTTATAAACTTCATGGCTTTTTTGTGTATCAGATCGGGAGAATAGATCTTACGAGCTTTATTCTTATTATCAGGTATTTCATAACGCTTTTCATTTTCCCATAAATGATCCGGATAATAAGTATGTGCCTGGCGTTGACAATTGATACCAAAGAACTCATCATATCCCATCTTATTCGGAGTAGAAACCGAACCTGGTTTACCTAAACCCCATTTACCAAACATACCTGTACGATAACCGGCATTTTTCATCAGACGAGCAATCGTATACGTATCAGCCCCCATTGATTCCTGTCCTTCCGGTTGTATTTCTTTATTGCCTCTGATTTGAGAATGTCCTGTATGAAGTCCTGTTTGAATGGAACAACGTGATGGAGCACTTACCGGACAACCGGCATAATGCTGCATAAACTGGATTCCTTCACGTGCCATTCTATCAATATTGGGTGTTTTGATATACTTCTGACCATAACATCCCAAATCACCATATCCCATGTCATCACAAAGGATAAAGATTACATTCATGGGCTTCTGTTCCTGTGCTTTTATGGCTAACGTTGTTAACAAACCTGCTCCCAATGCCAATAATACTTGTGCTTTCATATATGTATTTATTTATATTATAATTTTCCTAAAAAATATTCCCAACAGATTAAACAATGATATAATAACAACCAGACATTAAAATCTATTCAAAATTACACATCTTTCATTAATTATCCGTAAATATTTGAAGAATAACATTTCTTCTTTTCACAGATAGTGAATTTCAGTAAAAAAGAAAGCTCTGAATGTTTTTTATTCAGAGCTTTCTCTTAAAAAGACACCAGAAGAGAACAAAGTTTTAACAGATTTCTCTTCTGTCATTTTTTATATAAATAGATTTTATTTCTTTTCTGCCAGTCCCGGCTTACGATTTTCAGTACCTTTACGACGAGTCAGATTATCTCCTAATTCCACCCGTTTTTCTTCTGCTATTTTCATCAATTTAATTGCACGTTCCGGATACTGATGCAAGACATTATAACGCTCTCCCGGATCACGGCGCAAATCATATAACTCACTTGCCCGCAAATCAACATTTGTCAATTTGCCAGGTTGCCCATCATTTCCCGGAGCATAGGCACCATAAGTTACATACTTATGAGGAAAGACCAACTTGAATTCACCATCGGTAACAGCCTCCAGATCATTTCGATTATAATAATAAACGAATGATTCACGAGGATTAGCCTTTTCATCACCATTTATTAAAGAAAGAATACTTACCCCGTCAATTTTCCGTGGAGGAAGCGGAGCTTCTGCAATCTGAGCAAAAGTTGGTAACAAATCAATGTTAGAAGCCAGTTTATTACAAACAGTACCCGGTTTGGTATGTCCTTTCCAATACATAATACAAGGTATTCTGTTTCCTCCGTCAAAGGTAGTCGCTTTTGCTTCACGTAATCCACCTGCAGAACCAGCATGATTACCATAATTTGTCCAAGGTCCGTTATCGGAAGTCAGTATGATTAATGTATTGTCCTCCAAGCCTAATTCTTTAACTGTTTTCCAGACCTGACCAACACTCCAGTCTATTTCCATCATCACGTCACCATAAAGTCCCTGTTCACTCTTTCCTCTGAATTTATCAGAGACAGCCAAAGGAACATGAACCATATTATGAGCCAGATACAAGAAAAACGGTTTATTCTTATTCTTTTTAATAAAATTGATTGATCGATTTGTATAATCAGTCGTAAATTTATTCTGATCTGTATTATAACCTACAATTTCATTTCCTTCGTAAGTAGGAAGATCCGGGAAATTAAAAATTTCACCCTGCTGAGGATGGAAAGGCCACATATCATTTGAATAAGGCAGACCATAATACTCGTCAAAACCATTCTGTAAAGGAAGAAACTGATGCTGACTTCCTAAATGCCATTTACCAAAAATGGCAGTACTATAATCTTTCTGCTTCAAGACTTCTCCAATTGTCATTTCCTCTTCATGAACGCCATAATTAGTATCAGGTCCAGGAGCTCCGGAGAAACCTATTCGATTAGGATAACATCCTGTCAGCAAACCCGCACGAGAAGCGCCACTAATTGGCTGAGCAGCCAAGAAATGAGTAAAGCGAACCCCTTCTTTTGCCAGTTGATCTATATTGGGGGTAGTGTAACCATATGCCCCGTTACAAGAGAAATCACCATAACCTACATCATCCAAGTTAATAAGAATGATATTGGTATAATCTGCAGCAAAGACCGGTAAAGTCAAAGCCGAAAAAGAAGCCAAAGCTAATTTTCTTATATCCATAATTTATATTTACTTACGTTTATATCCGTATTTATAGTCTAATCAGATAATTTTTTGAACATTCCACGAATAGATTCAGGCATAAAATAACGAACATCTTTACCTTCCTTCATTGACTCACGTATGAATGTTGACGAAATTTCAATAATAGGAGCATTTACCAACTTTACATTGGGATATAAAGATGAATTTATTACAGGTTTACTGCCCAAGCGAGGGTAAACGATTAACTCATAATCAGACAAAATTTTCTGATAATCTTTCCACTTGTTAAAACAGCTCCAATTATCAGAACCTATTATTAATGTAAAAGATTGATCCGGATACTTTTCATTCAAAGCCTCCAAGGTAGAAATGGTATATGAAGGTTGTGGCAAATGAAATTCCAAATCACAAGCTTTAAACTTCGGATAGTTTTCAATAGCCCTTTCCACCATATCCAAACGGAGCTGGTCATCCATCAATCCATCCTTCTCTTTTAACGGATTATGTGGAGTGACCATGAACCAGACCTCATCCAGATCCGTAAATTCACACAACCAATTTGCTAATGCCAAATGACCAATATGAATCGGATTAAAAGATCCGGAAAAAAGTCCTACTTTCTTTTTGAATGATTCTGATACCATTGAATTATATTCATCAATTGAATACCCACAACCAATCCGGTTGCCACCATTACTGTTACATCCTGCATAACGACAGCCCAGATAAAAACAGCTAAAGCAGCAATGGCTATAACAATAAATCCGTATAGCCACTTTTTAGATAGATTCTTCTCGTCCATTTATTGAGCAATAAAATTTTTAATAATCTCTAATGCTTCAGCTTCGGCTTTCTCTAACTGATCATTTACTACAACCACATCAAACTTTGGAGCAAAACCTAATTCATACTCAGCTTTTGCGATACGAGATTCTATTACTTCCGGAGCATCTGTTGCACGACCTTCCAAACGTGAACGAAGTTCTTCAATGCTTGGCGGCTGAATAAACATAGACAAAGCTCTGTCGCCGTAATATTTCTTGATATTACAACCACCTACAACATCTACATCAAAAATCACGTTATCACCTTCAGCCAAAATCCTTTCTACTTCACTTTTTAAAGTTCCATAAAAACGATTTTCATAGACTTCTTCATATTCCAAAAATTCTCCCGCAGCAATCTTGGTCTTAAATTCTTCAGGAGATAAGAAATAATATTCCACTCCATTCTTTTCAGTACCACGAGGAGCACGACTTGTAGCAGAGATAGAGAAACGCAAATTCAAATTCTGAGTCAACAAATAATTTATTATAGTTGATTTTCCAGAACCTGACGGAGCCGAGAAAATAATAAGTTTACCTGCCATCGCTTATCTATATTATAATACATTCAAAACTTGTTCCTTAATCTGTTCCAATTCATCTTTCATACGAACTACTATTTTCTGTAATTCTGCATGATTGCTTTTTGAACCAAGAGTATTGATTTCACGTCCCATTTCCTGAGCAATAAAGCCTAACTTCTTACCCTGTCCATGTCCGTTATCCATTGTTTCAATGAAATATTTCAAATGATTATCCAAACGATTCTTTTCTTCGTTTATATCCAGTTTCTCGATGTAATAAATCATTTCCTGTTCAAAGCGAACCTTATCAAAATCCTGACCTAGCAGTTTCTCTAAATTGTCAAGAATTCTGCTTTTTATCTTTTCAACTCTTTCTTTTTCGTAAGGTTCAACTTCTTTCAGCAAATCTGCAATATTAGAAACTTTCTGAACAAAAAGTCTTTGCAACATTGCTCCTTCCTGAATACGGAAATCGCACAATTGCTGAATAGTTTTATCAATAGTCTGACTAACTACATTCCATTCTTCTTCATCAGCTTCTTCCAGATCCGTTTTTATTACATCCGGCATACGTAAAACAGGTTGAATCTCGGCCCAACTTGTTGGAACGGCAAGACCTATTTCGCCAGATATTTTCTTCAACTGATTGAAATACGCAATAACAGCATCCTGATTAATCTGAGCTGAAGATTCTTTTCCTATATATTCAATATAAATTGCAAAATCGACCTTTCCTCGTTCCAAAGTCTGTAGTAAACGACTGCGAATCTGCATTTCTTTATCCTTATAAATAGAAGGTATACGCGTAGACAAATCCAACTGTTTACTATTAAGTGCCTTTATTTCAACGGTTACTTTTTTAGTTGGCAATTCGGCAGTAACCTTACCGAAACCAGTCATAGATTGTATCATCTCAATTTAAAATTTCTACAAAGATAGCTTTTTTAAGCCTAAATATTAATAATCAATTTATAAGATTCCCCATTATTCAACAATCCAACTCCTATTATGAACTTTTTGATTCGGAGTTTTATAATAAATATCTTCCTGCAAAGGAATCAATATTTCATAAGTTCTATCACCTGTAACTAACTTTCTGTCTCGTAACCAAGGATTAAATCTTTTCAAATCAGCATAAGTCAATCCATATTGTTTAGCAAAAGCAGCCAGATTCGGAATATCTGTCGAAACAGACACTTTCTGACAAGCTATAGGCTTATATAAATCACGTTCACGTAAAACAAATCCATATTTATATGGGTTTTCAAAGATCAGCTTCATGGCCATAATCCGGTATACATAACGAGTTGTTTCCTCAACCAACCATAAATCCATTGAATTATCCACATCCTGTTTTGACATTTCACCAGAGATTCTCCCCATTCCTGCATTATAAGAAGAAGCGACAGTGGTCCAATCCCCGTATTTCTCATACGCATCTTTCAAATACTTGCAAGCAGCTACCGTAGCCTTCTCTACATGATAACGTTCGTCAACAGTAGATGTAATTGTCAGTCCATATTGACGTCCTGTAGCTTCCATGAACTGCCATAACCCCACAGCCTTTGCTGGAGATTTCACTTGAGGATCCAAAAAACTTTCTACCACTGCCAGATATTTAAAATCATCAGGGATTCCATTTTCTTTTAAAATAGGTTCAATGACTGGAAAGAATCGATTGGCTCTTTTAAAATTCAACATAGTTGTTGCATGAAGATAACAAAACGACGTCAATTCTCTGTCTATTCCTTCATGACGGTTATACCTGGTCAAATCTATTCTCCGCCCACAAAAATAAATTTCATTCGGGACTTCGGGTGTCATGATTTTTGACGGAACAATCGGTTTGATTTTCTTAACCCTCGTCACATCATCGGAACAAATCGTAAGACCTGCCAAAACAAGCAACAAAAGAACTACTACTATTGATAATATTTTTATTTTCATTTACTATAAAATTATAATTCCACATCCGGTTCTGTCTTGTCATAATCTCTTTCCTTTTTAGGTCTAAGAATATTTATATCACCTTTCTTCTTATACTTGATACCATCAGAACCTTGCGCTTCTATAACATAAAAATATACTCCCGGCATCACGTATTTACCACCTTGTTTTCCATCCCATCCTTCAGCAGGATTTGTCCAATGGAAAATCTGCTGTCCCCATCTGTTGAATATCCAGCAAGAAAAGCGAGTCAAAGATTTATAAGCGACTCTAAATTCATCGTTCACACCTGGAGTTGTTCCGGGAGAGAAAGCATTAGGTACAGCCAAAAAAGACTCTGCAATCTGGAACTCGAAAGAAGAGGAAGCAAGGCAATTACCTGTACGATCACTCACTTCGACTTCAGCCGTATATTTCCCAAATTCTTCAAATGTAAATTCGACTTCCGATTCAGTAAAACGAATAAACGGATTTTCTGGTCCTTCCTCAGTTTTATAAATCTTCCAGATATACAAAGCAGCAACAGGTTCGTTTGCATAAGCTTTGAAATTAACGGTTACCGGAGCAGACAAAGCATCTTCCGAAGCCAACATATTCTCAGACTCATCGAAAATAACAGTCGTATCGACTTCGAGAACGACTGAAGCCGCTTCAAAAAAGTCGGTCGTTGCCACTTGTTCTTTTCCAAAATAAGCTGCAAACTGATCACCCTTCAATGTAAAATCCGTATCAGCATAAACAGAATCAATCATTTGCTGGAATGGATCACCAATCAGCTTTTTCTTTTTTTCAATCGGATTAAACAATTTACTTTCAGCATTCCATTCAACCGTATTGTATATCACCTCAAATTCCCGTTTCAACTGACGAATAATACCATTTGTGGGATTTGAGTAAGTCAGATTATCAATCTTTGTGTTTGCTTTTAACAGAACGCCAGAACAGGGGTCACTGTTTTCAGAAACAGCCAAACCTTCTAATGAAAAATCATGCTTGCTATAATCAATAATCCATACATAAGAAGATAAAGGACCTTCCTCCACAAAATAACCATAACCGTCTTCTACATTTTTTATAACCGAGGTATTCCCGTGCTGCTCACAAGGAATCGGTTCAGCTTCGAGGCGTTTCGTTTTATATCGGAACCATTGATGCGACAGCGACTGAGATGTATAACTAATCGTTACACCTTCCGTTCCATCCACGACATAAACTTTAAGTTTTAAAGCCGTTTCGTCTTTTGCCATAAGAGGTTCACTCTTACCACCCTTTACAACATATTGCTGACTGGATACCGAAAAGAAAACTCCAAGCAAAAGGAAAAGCAGATACCACTTTCTATTTTTATTCATCTTCATATTCTCACAAATAGATTTCAAAAATACGATATTTCTCTCTAATAACCACACTTCGAATCAGCTTTATTCTGTTTCAGATAAAGTACACCTCATTCTACGCATAATACTTTAACGCATTAATTCATAAAAAGACATATCATTCCCTCCATATTATAAGATTACAAGGGTCATCATTAGCTTTTTTTGCAGACTTACATTATCTTTGTCGCGGTTAAACATAGAAATAATGAATCAATTTAAGAGCTTAATACAAACTTGCGTACTAAGTTTCGCCAGTTTGTTTTGTTTCGCACAAGACAATTCCACATTCAAACACACTATTGAACAGGGTGAAACGGTATATGCCATCGCAACCATGTATGGTGTAAGCACTGAAGCTATTTATAAACTTAATCCTGGGAGTAAGGAAGGTATCAAAGTTGGAGAAATTTTATTAATCCCACAAAAAGACAGACAGGTTGTTCAGACACAAGATTCCGAATCATATATTTATCATACGATCGGAGCTAAAGAAACTCTTTATGCTGTGTCCATGAAGTATAAAGTTCCTGCACAGTATATTGTCAAAGCCAATCCGGGACTTTCTGTAAAGACATTCCAAATAGGACGTACAATCCGGATTCCTTCTGCTAAAATCCAATCTTCAAATTCTGAGGAAAAAGTGGCTGAAACAGAAACTCAGACCAAAATGATTGAATATACAGTCCGTAGAAAAGAAACTCTTTACAAGATCTGTAGAAAATTCAATGTTTCCAGTTTTGAATTGATAAAAGCCAACCCAAAACTAAAGAAAGGTTTGAAAGGTGGCATGAAACTCTTTATTCCTGTTAAAGAGACATTGACCCAAAAAGGTGATAGCGATACAGAAAATTTCATTCAATCTGAATCAGAAGTGAATGCTATGTTATCAGCATCCAAACCAACAAAGGCTCTCAATCAGTTAAAAGTAGCTTTACTTTTACCTTTCAATCCAAGTTCAAGAAGTGCTGCGTCAACTCGATTTATTGAATATTATGAAGGTATGCTTCTTGCTGTAGACAGTCTGAAAAATCAGGGCTTTTCTCTAGATCTATCTGTTTATGATACAAGCAACGGAACGACCAGTGTACAGAAAGTTCTTTCCGGAGAAACACTTCCTAAAACAGACTTGATTATCGGTGCCGTAAAGAATGATGAGATTAAGATGATTGCTGATTTTGCAAAGAAACACAATATAAAATACGTTATTCCATTCACTTCGAAGAATGATGATGTATTATCCAATGCTTGTGTCTTCCAGGTCAACACGCCTCATTCTTATTTGTATTCAAAGGCTGCCGAACAAGGTTGCAGACTTTTTGCAAAAGATAATATCATCTTTGTAAATATCCACGATAAGGGAGAAAAGAAATCATTCATCAAAACTTTCCAAGAAGAATTGAAAGACAAGCATATACCTTTTAAGGAACTTTCATATAATCCAGAAACTTTTGCTGAAGACATTGATTCTCTTTACATGGTAGATCATGTTCGAAACGTAGTTATTCCAACATCTTCTTCATTAGAAGCTTTACAAAAGGTAAAGACTCCACTAAGAATGCTTGCCGAAACCCAGACCGATTATACAATCGCTATGTTTGGTTATCCGGAATGGCAGACTTATATAAAAGAAGCTTTAGACGATTTCTATGCTCTCGATACATATATATATACGAATTTCTATGCGGACAACTTATCGAAGCCAATGCACGACTACTATAACAAATACAAAACCTGGTATAGTAAGAATCTGATCAATACTTATCCGAAATATGGTGTACTAGGTTTTGATACAGGTATGTTCTTTTTTGGAGCAATGAAAAAGTATGGTGCCAACTTCGAAGAATATTTAGATAATATCCATTATCCAAGTATTCAGACTGGATTTGAATTTCATCGTGTAAATAATTGGGGTGGATTTATCAATACTAATATTTTCATCGTACATTATAACAAAGATTTCACCGTAACTCGCGAATAAAAGGAAGAATGAAAAGATATTTATTTCTTATTGCATTATTGCTCATATCGAACGTATGGTTCGGAGAAGCCAAGACAAAAAAATTCAAACAGGACTTGGCCATCGGAGCTTCCTTTGGTATGAACTTTTCCAGTATCTCTTTTACTCCTAAAGTAAACCAGTCAATGCATCAAGGTTTTCAAGGAGGTCTGAGTCTGCGCTGGATTACAGAAAAACATTTAGGTCTTCAAGCTGAATTAAACTTCACCCAAATGGGATGGAAAGAAGAGTTTGAAGAGCAACCTGAATTTGAATATAGCAGAACTATCAATTATATAGATATGCCTTTTCTGACACATATCTATTTTGGTAGTGATAAATTTAGAGTTTTTGTAAATCTGGGTCCGAAAGTAGGCTTTTCAATTGGAGAAAGTACAAACAGCAATCTGAACGGAGCTGAACCGAACAGAAACAACATGCAGCATGATATGCCTATTCAAAAGAAATTTGACTGGGGACTTTGTGGTGGACCAGGAATTGAATTAGCAACAGGCATCGGCCACTTCCTGCTGGAAGGCCGATACTATTATGCTTTAGGGGATATCTATAACAGTCAGAAGAAAGATCCGTTTGCACGTTCCGCCAGCCAGGTGATCAGTGTCAAACTAACTTACCTCTTCTCACTTTGGAAGAAATAATCAGATCAGAATATTTATAAGATCCGCTCGTTTTCACTTTAACAAATCAGGTCGAAGACGAGCGGTTCTTTCCTGAGCCTGCTGCAAACGCCACTCTTCTATCTTTCTCTGGTGTCCAGACAATAATACATCCGGAACTTTCCATCCTTTATAATCAGCAGGACGTGTATAAACCGGTGGAGCCAGCAAATCATCCTGGAAAGAATCAGATAAAGCGCTCTGTTCATCTCCTATTGCCCCCGGAATCAGACGAACGATAGCGTCTGTAATAATAGCAGCGGCCAATTCCCCTCCGGTAAGCACATAATCACCTACAGAAATCTCTTTTGTTATCAGATGCTCACGAATTCTATAATCGATACCTTTATAATGTCCACAAAGAATAATCAAATTATTCATCATCGACATCGTATTTGCCATAGGCTGATTAAAAGTCTCACCATCTGGTGAAGTATAAATCACTTCATCATATTCACGTTCACTTTTCAATGCAGTTATAGCACGATCAATCGGTTCTATCTGCATAACCATTCCGGCCTCACCTCCAAAAGGATAATCATCTACCCTACGCCATTTGTTAGTCGTATAATCACGCAGATTATGTAAATGAATTTCAGCCAGACCTTTGTCCTGAGCACGCTTTACGATAGAACAATTTATCGTTCCTTCTATCATTTCCGGCAAAACGGTTAAAATATCAATACGCATATTTATTCAATACATTTATTACTTTCTGTTTTCACTCGAAAAAGATATCTTTTCCTCCTGTCTTTTCATCTTTCCACCCAAGTGGAAAGAGTGAACCACCTAAGTGGAAAGATCGTTCCACCAAGGTGGAAAGAGTGGACCACAAGGGTGGAAAGATAAAACCATCCAGGCGATAGAACAAATCACCCGGAAAAGATAAATTTTCCTTGGCAAAGATATAAAAAAGTTATCAGATAGCTGAAATCCCGAAAGCCCCATAGAACAGGTTTATAATCGTTCTCTTTCGAACAAAATTGACTCTTTACATGTTTTTTGTATTTTTTAATTCGAATATCTTGTTAATTTTGTATGACTAAAAAGGGTTTACTTATGAAATATATGCTCCTTTCTGACATTCATAGGTCAGAAACTACTTTACAGAAAGCATTAGAACAGTTTCATCTGATGAAATGCGACTTTTTGTGTATTTTAGGGGACATACTTAACTATGGACCGCGAAATCCTTTACCTGAAGGTTTAAATGCCAAAGGAGTTGTTGAATTACTGAATCCACTGGCTGATAAAATTATCGCTATCCGTGGAAATTGCGACTCGGAAGTTGACCAGATGCTGCTGGATTTTCCTTGTATGGCAGATTATGCTCTCATAATCGACGAAGGAAAAAGACTTTTCCTCACACACGGACATGTATATAATGAAAGCCATCTACCTAAAGGGAAAATAGATTTTCTTTTTTGTGGTCACACTCATATCTGGAAACTGGAACAAAAAGAGAACTACATTCTTTGTAATACGGGTTCCATTACATTACCCAAACAAAATAATCCGGCAACTTTTGCCGTTTATGAGAATGGGAAAATCGAAATGTTCCTGCTAAATGGAGAAAAGATAAATTAAACCTCTCTATACCAACAAAAAGATTTTTTGTTTGTTATTTGAATAAATAGACTTAATAAGATAAAAATATGAAAACATCAAACATTAACATTTTACGTGGAATCCTATCCCTCGGTTTAGGCTTTGTTTTAATTATGTGGCCAGAAGCAGCCATTATTTACATGATTATGGTTATAGGAGCCTGCTTCTTGCTTCCTGGAATATATTCAATCATTGGATATTTTATGAGAGACAAAGAAGCAGAAACGGCATCACCAATGTTTCCTCTTGACGGACTTGGCAGTTTGTTACTTGGAGCATGGCTACTTATCACTCCTCACTTTTTCGTAAACATTCTGATGTATTTACTGGGAGCTATACTTTTGCTGGCAGGTATTCAGCAACTATCACAATTATTCAAAGCCAGGAAATGGACTAAAGTACCGTTCTTGTTTTACGTTCTTCCATCGTTGATTTTCATTGCAGGTCTTGTCATGTTAATCTACCCGATGGATGTGATTGCTAACACCCTGACTATTTTCGGTATTGCAATAGCATTCTACGGAGCGAACGAATTACTTAACTGGTATAAATTCAGAAAGAAAGATTACATTCAACTGGACTAAATATCCTATCGATGTTTTTTCCGGTAACCTAAAGGAGAGACACCCGTCCTCTTCTTGAAAAACTTTCCGAAGGTGGATTGATCAGCAAAATTCAATGAAAGAGCTATTTCATGCATGGAAACATCTGAAGTCTTCAACATGATTTTAGCTTCCTGCAACAGAGTTTCTTCAATCCACTTATAAGGAGGTTTTCCCGACAGTTTCTTTAATATTATCGACAGGTATTGCGGGGTGATTGACAGCTTGTCGGCATAAAAAAACACCCCATGTTCTTTTTTAAAGTTTTGATATAAAAGACGTAAAAAGGAATCGAAAACTTCTTCACTTCTGGATAAAGATGGAATCTTAATATACTCATCCCTTTCCAAATAGATATTTTCCATCTCTATAAAAAAGTTTATCAGCACATTCTGGAGCAACATTCTATGTAGATTATGCTTTTTCAACAAAATTGTCTTTCTGATCTGTACAAAACAATCTTCAAGCACCTTCATCTCTTGCTGACTCAATAAAACAGCAGGATTTTTTCGAATATTCATATACTGAATCATTGAAGAAAAGTTATTCGCCAACACAGCCTGTTCCAGAAATGAACGAGAAACTAACAACAACAGTCCCTTATAATTTTCACTTGCACTTAAAATCTTGCTAATATGCGAAGGCATTATAATGACCATTGAGTTTGCCTCTACCTTATAATAAGTATAATCCAAACTGATTTCTACAGTACCTTCAAGCACTAACAGCACCTGCAAGGCACTTGTCCTGACAGGCTGAGAGGAAGAAGATAAATATTCATCCAAATTGGCAATCAACACATCCTTTTCATAACAATCATAATCCGACATGTTAGCTTTCAACGTTCTAAAACTGATTATCGGCAATTCAATCATAAGCCTTCTTTTAATTGAAAAATATTATAATATACAAACATACAGAAAGATCCTGAGAAAAATTCATTTAACGAATAAAAACATACCATGTATACCTTCATATAAAAACAAATAAGTTTATTATCCTCATTAATAATTAAAGGAAACAAAATCATTCCCCTTTAAAACGATAAGAAATTCGACTTTCGGTAATATATTGTAGAATTTCAGAGAATAATGCTTTTACATCCGATGGACAAGAAAAATTATCACTATTGCCAAAAAGACGTTTAAAACAATCCGGTAATTGCAACAATGAAAGTTTCAGTTTCTTTGACAACAGAAAAGCTTCGTCAGGCCTGATATAAGCTATCTTTTTATAATTGAATTCGGGAGAATCATTGTACAGATGTTCAAATTCGACAATAAAATTCTTATTTTCATCAAATCCGACTCGTATTGTGGCCCACACATCCAAATCCTCGTGCGACGACATAATCAATTGCTCCAAAACAATCATCTTAATAATGTATATTATTTTGAACACAAGTTATTATTAATAACTAAATTTGCAAAATAATCAACCTTCTGATGAGACTAATAAAAAAACTCATAACATATAAGAATACTTTAACACAAAAAAATTTGGACCATTAAAGAAAAAACACTACTTTTGCGCCGTTTTCTATCCGTGTGATGGGAAAATTAGAAAGCGAATTAGAAATAAACATTCTAGTTTTGAGTAACACATTCAATTATTTAAAATGAAAACATTTCAATTAGAAGGTAAGTCAAGAGAGATCGCTGCAACTCCAGCAGATCAGAAAAGAGCTTTGAAAGCTTTGCGTAAAAACAATGAAATTCCTGCTGTATTATACGGTGGTGAAAAAGTAATTCATTTTTCAGTAACAAACAATGCAGTTCGTAACTTGGTTTACACTCCAAACATCTACGTTGTAGAATTAACAATCGATGGTGTTAAAAGAACAGTTGTAATGAAAGAACTTCAGTTCCACCCAGTAACTGACGCAATTCTTCACATCGACTTCTTGGAAGTATCTCCAGCAAAACCAATCGTAATGGAAGTTCCTGTTGTATTGGAAGGTCATGCTGAAGGTGTTAAAGCCGGTGGTAAACTTCAGTTACAGATGAGAAGACTTAAAGTTAGAGCTCCTTACACTGAAATCCCTGAAAAATTGGTTATCAACGTTGACCATTTAGGTTTAGGTAAAACTATGCAGGTTGGTGAAATCCACTTCGAAGGTTTGGAAATTACTAACGCTAAGAATGCAGTTGTTTGCGCTGTTCAGTTGACTCGTGCCGCTCGTGGTGCACAGGCTAACGCTTAATCTATTATATCTTTATATATTTAGATTTTTCTCAAGAAATATATTTTACAAAATAAAATATAAAGATTTAGTCTTAAAAAGGGGTTTGTTCATTCAGAATAAACCCCTTTACTTTTCTTACCAAACTATTTTATTAGAATGAAATACTTAATTACCGGTTTAGGAAATATTGGATCTGAATATATGGGAACTCGTCATAATATCGGGTTCAGAGTTGTCAATCGTCTGGTTGATCAGGCTGGAGCCAGGTTCACCGACGAAAGATATGGCGCCGTTGCCAGAATGAGAGTAAAGAACTGTGAATTAATCGTTCTGAAGCCAAACACTTATATGAATTTAAGTGGAAATGCCGTTCGTTTCTGGCTGCAAAAAGAAAATATTCCAATAGAAAATCTATTGATTATTGTAGACGACCTGGCGCTGCCGTTCGGAACATTGCGATTAAAGCCAAAAGGTAGTGATGCCGGGCACAATGGTTTGAAAAATATAGCTCAGATGCTGAATACTCAAAACTATGCCCGCTTGCGTTTCGGATTAGGTAACGATTTTCCCAAAGGAGGTCAAATAGATTTTGTACTTGGCCAATTTCCTCAGGAAGAATTAAATCTGATGCCGGATATTCTGGACCATGCCGTAGAAATTATCAAAAGCTTTTGTCTGGCCGGTATACAAATAACAATGAATCAATTCAACAATAAATAAAAAACATGAACGAAGTTCGTATTGATAAATGGATGTGGGCTGTACGTATCTTCAAGACACGTAGCATAGCTGCTGAAGCTTGTAAGAAAGGCCGTATCATGATTGGCGGAGTAACCGTTAAACCTGCAAGAATGATCAAGGTTGGAGATATTATTCAAGTAAGAAAACCTCCAATAACTTTTTCGTTCAAGGTACTCGACTTATCTCAAAACAGAATGGGTGCCAAGCTTGTTCCTCAATTCATGGAGAATGTCACAACTCCTGATCAGTATGAAATATTAGAAATGAATCGAATCTCAGGATTTGTCAACAGAGCCAAAGGATTAGGACGCCCAACTAAAAAGGATCGCCGAGAACTGGAACAGTTCACTGGATCTGATTTCTATGAAACTGAAGATGATTTCGATTTCGACTTCGATTTTGATTCTGATGATGAAGAATAAAATTCTAAATGACAGATTTGGGGGAAAACTAAAAACTATTATCTTTGTATTTAAATTTATTAAAATATACAAATGAAAAACATTAAGATATATTCTAAAGACTGGTTAGCTCTACATCCTTATGTAGAAAGTACATCAGTGGATTCTTATTATACTAATATAGCGAATCGTATTTATGATATACTAGTGGCAACAGAACTTATCAATTCGTTCGAACCGGAAGAAGCAAAACAGATTTCAGTTCGCCTGGCTGCTTATTTTGAAGATGTTATCTCCCAAACAAATATATGGAGAACTTTCATCAAAGGTTTCAAAGAACGTTATGACAGATATCTGCCTTTTTTTGCTACAAGTGACCATTATTATGAAGATGAAGTGAACCTGGAAGATGTTCGTTTCTTATTGTGGCATTATACACAGCAATATCACGGATGGAGAAAGGGTACTTTTGTAAATCCTGACAATCCGGCAAATCAGGCTGCCTCTAACATGATTTATAAAATCTTTAACGATGAATGGACTTTTGCTCCTGAAAACGAACGTATGCAGAAGCTATTCAGCAACGAGACTCGCTATGATGATCCTGTAAATTACAGTAATCTATTATTCTGGTTCCACTATAATTCATATCTATTTACGGATACGAAAGAAGAATTATCCGAAACAACCAAAGGATACTGGCAGGAACAAAATATTCCAACAAACGATCATGATATTATGGTTATTCATAATATCCTTGCACATGTAAGTCGTTTGCCTTTATTAGCATACACTTCTCCTAAATGGTTATCAGAACTGGTTTCTACAGAACATCCTGATTACGCTATTTTCAAAGAAGAAGCTGATAAGAGTATGGCTTTTATTGATCCGAATGAACAAAAGAAACGTGAAAGTGTTCAGGATGATTATAAACGATTCAAAGAATTTGTTCCTGACGATGTTATCGTTTACATGCATAGCGAAGAAGAGTTATACAACTTCCTGACAATGAAAATGGGAAAACTCTTCACAGACGGAAAGCCTTCCACTACACCTCGTGAATTTGGTATTTATGCTTCTCCGGAAGATGGAATACAAGTATTAGCCCACGATATCGAATGTATAAAAGACGAAAAGAATCCTTTCTATGATAAGGAAAAGGCTGAAAAAGCTGCTTTAGGTTTCTTTATTGTCAAGCACTGTAGTACAAGTATTCTTTTGGAATTGGCTAAACGAGGAATGTTGGCTGATGCTCAAACCAAAAGTTTGTCTGGAAAAGAAAGAGGAAAAGATATTATTCAGAATAACTGGAAATTCTTAATAGAATATTTCCATAAAGAAGAAGCAAAATAAATAATATCCAATATAAAAAACGAGCTGATTGAATTCTTTATAGATAATCAATCAGCTCGTTTTTTTATTATATAAGATTTAAATACGTTTATTTCGCCAATTTCCTTTCAACATATAAAAATACGATAAAAGAATCATTGAATTATAAACATGTTCTGTCGTCCAACAAACAGCAACATCGGCCTTATGATAAATAACAACAATCACGATATAAAGTACATAAATCAAAATACTTAACATTTCGATTCGAAGGGCAACTCCTGTACTACCTGTTCCTGAAACACTCATAAAATATACAAAGGCTGGTACGGAAATCAGATACGAAGATAACATCACCCACAATGAAGGAATGGAGCTCTGAATCAGATCCATATTATCAGTATATATACGCAGTACAACGATTGGGAAAAAGGCCATCAGCAATGCTAAAGGTAAAACAAAAGAATAACTTAAACGAATCATCTGTCTACATAAAGGCATCACCTTATCACTATCTCCCGCACCAATCAAATTGCTCACCAACGAACTGTTAGTCGAAGCAAAAGCATTGACGAACATAAACAAGAAAGATGATATACTTCTAATAACATTAGTTATTGCAAGAGGTCGTTCGCCATGATGTTCCATTGCGACAAAGAAAATAAACCATCCGCAGAAAGCGATTGCATTCTGAATCATAATCCAGATAGAAATACGCATAATATGAGATAATATCTTTAGATTCAAATTCCATGAGCCAAACAATTGATATTTTTTGTAATCAACATAACGGAATGTATAAACGAAATAAAATAATAAGGAAACGGCTTCAGAAATGGAAGAAGCTATAGCCGCTCCTTTAATACCCAACTCCGGGAATCCCAGTTTACCGAAAATCAAAACATAATTCAAAACGACATTCGTTCCTACCATTACCAATGAACTTGCCGTTAAAACTTTTGTATTGGTGGTTCCTACATAGAAAGCCCTGAACATTACTGAGATATAAGAAAAGAAGAAGCCATAAACTCGCCAGTCTATATAATCAATTGTGGCTTGAAAAACAGCATCCGATTCAATCAGACCTCGTAATAACAAAGGAGAATAAAGATGGGAACAAAAGAATAACAAGGTAGCAAAGAAGAGAAGGAATATACTTCCCTGGCGAAAGACCTCTCCTATTCGCTGGTATTCTCGTTCTCCATTTCTTCTGGCAATCAATACTTGAGCTCCTACGCTAAAGCCAAAACCTAGCATATAAATAACAAGATAATAAACCCCAGCCAAAGCAGAAGCTCCTAATTCAACCTCACCTACTCGCCCTAAATAAGCCGTATCAGTCAGACCGATCAAATGTTCCATCAGCAAGCTTATTAAGACAGGAAATGTTATTTTTAAAATCTGTTTATTTGTATATTGCATATATAATTACGTTCTTTATATGGAAATGTATAATAATCGTCACAATGAGTTATTGCGCAAAATTACAATAAAGCAATGGTATTTTCGTTTAAAAAAAAAATTATCTGAACAATGAAACTAAAGAATCTTATAGCAAGTCTGTTTTTGTTTGCCATATCTATCAGCAGTTGTAACGGACAACCATCTAATATTCAAAATGCGAATGAAACATTGACAATCCATATCCAACGATTTGACAAAGATCTTTTAAATCTTATTCAAACCAAAGATACTTCTTTCGTAAAAGAATTACAGAATAAATATCCTGCCATGCTGGATATCGCAGGAAAAGGAATACTAAATCTACAATCTCCTGAAATACCTGGATTTTTCAGTAAGTTTATTCAATTCTATTCAGAACCTACTTTAAAAAAATTATACGAAGATGCAGTAAACCAATATCAGGACGTTTCAGACATTGAGACACAATTAGGCAAAGGATTTGCTTTTCTCAAAGCAAACTTTCCGCAAATGCAAATACCTGCTGTTTATATGCATGTTTCCGGATTTAATCAAAATATTCTTGCTGGAGACAGCTTGCTTTCAATATCAATAGACAAATATTTGGGAGAGAACTATCCTCTGTATCAAGAATTCTTTTATGACTATCAACGTATAAAAATGCAACCTTCATTGTTAGTTGCCGACTATTTGGCTGGATGGATCATGAGTGAATATCCATTCGAAGGGAACGAAAAAGTATTGCTTGACAGAATTGTATACGAGGGAAAGATCAAATATATTGTCAGTCTGGCATTACCTGAACTATCTAAAGCAGTCTTGATGGGATATAAAGACGAACAATATGAATGGTGTAAATCAAATGAACTAACTCTTTGGAATACCATCATTGAAAGGAAGCATCTTTATACACCAGATATGATAACAACCGCCAAATATTTAGATGATCAACCTTGCACTTTTCTTTCCGATCAAACACCAGGAAATGTCGGAACCTGGATTGGCTGGCAAATAATTACCAGTTACATGAATACAAACAATGTTCCTCTTGAAACATTGATGCGACAAAATAATGCACAAGAGATATTAACACAAGCAAAATATAAACCTTAAAAAATCTTTTTAGAATAAACGTTTTATTTTGTTAGTTGTCTATAGAAAGCAAAGAGTTTACAAGAAAAATTCTTTTGAATGGTACCACATCAGAATATTTTCTTCAGGCGACTCTTACGTACAACATAATAAAAAAAATAAAATGAAAAGATTTCGGGTTTATTTAGCTATTATGGTCATCATGACGATGAGCTATGGAAGTTTGTCTGCACAAGATAAGATAGATACAAATACCAGACGTAACAATCCAAAACAACGTATTGAAATGCGTGTTCAACGTATGCAGAAAGAATTAAATCTTGATGATAACAAAGCGGCACAATTCAGTCCTTTATACAAAGAATACCTGCAAACGATTCTGTCCCTGAAGAAACAAAAGCCAGGTAAAAAGGATAAAAAGATGTCTGACGAACAGATCGATCAACTTGTAATGAGCAGATTTGATCAGAAAGAAAAACTTATTGATATCCAAAAAGATTATTATCTAAAATTCAGAAAGGTTTTATCTCCTGTTCAAGCACGTAAAGCTTTAAATTTTCAGAAAAATCATCAATCTAAAAATAAAAATCTGGATAGGTGTAATAAAAGACATCCCAATACCAGAGCGATTTGATACAATGAGAATTTTTTTATAACTATAAAAGGCTGCATTAAGAAAAATGATTCTTAATGCAGCCTTTCATTTTTTTCTATAGGGAAACACTCTTCCTAGAAAAAGCATACCGCCCTATTCTCACGAACAAGACGGCTAGCAAACCTAACTTAAATTTCTAATACCATGAAAAACACTATATCTTAATAACAACATTCTATTCAAATTGTTGTGTAACTTCTCAAAAAAATTCGAAAAAAATGAAGATTTTATTTTTTTTCATTTTTAGTCACCAAAACTTTATCTATTCGGGCACCGTCCATATCCACTATTTCAAATTCGAAGCACATCCAATTGAACTTTTCACCTGTTTTCGGCAAACGTTCAAGAATACTAAGGATCAGACCGCTCAATGTATTAAAATCATATTCGGCATATAAATCCTCCATATCGAAATATGCCAGAAAATCGTAAAAAGAATATTGTCCATCGACCAACCAGGTTCCATCACTTCTCTCTATGAAATCCAATTCTTCGTCCATCTCCAGAACCTGACCAACCAAGCCTTCCATAATATCACGTAAAGTAACGATACCTTGAATACCCCCAAATTCATCAGTCACAATTGCATATTTCAAACGTTCCTTTTTAAATTGTTCCAAAGTAGTATATACACTTTGATTTTCAGGAACATAATAAGCCTGACGTACAATCTTTTTCAAATTAAAATCAGGTGAATCAATATGTAAGAAAAGATCTTTCAGATAAACAATCCCTAAAAAATGATCAAACTTGCCGGATGCGACAGGATAGATATCAAATAAATTTGATTCAACTTTACTTTTCACCTTTTCCGTAGAATCCATTACATCCAACCAAACCATTTCACCTCGGTGAGTCATGATAGAATCAACACGACGATCGCCCAAAGTAAAAACACGTTCCACAATATCATGCTCTACCTCCTGAACTTCTCCATCATCGACACCTTCCTTTACAATCGCCTTGATTTCTTCTTCTGTTACCTTTGAATCTTCATTCGTATCGATACCACTGACCTTTACAACCAAAGCCGTACTTTTTGACAATAACCAGACAAAAGGAGAAGCTATTAATGAAAGAATATTCATTGGACGAGCCATCATCATTGAAATCTTTTCAGCACAAGCCATTCCAATACGTTTAGGAACCAATTCTCCAAATATTAATGTCAGATAAGTTACAACAACAACGATCAATGTTTTGGAAATTACTAAAGCATATGGTTCCAACAGAGGAACACAAGAAACATATACTGCCAGATCTCCAGCCAAAGCTTCACCGGAATACAAACCAGTCAGAATTCCAATCAAGGTAATACCGATTTGTACAGTTGACAAAAAACGATCTGGTTCTTCCGATAATTTCAAAGCCGCTCGTGCCGTACGACTTCCTTTCTTGGCTTCAGTTTCCAGCTTCGTCTTACGAGAAGAGACCAAAGCAATTTCGGACATCGATAAAAGTCCATTCAATAAAATAAGAATAATAATTATAACAATTTCCATTGGTTAAATAAATAATACTTTATGGGTCTATTTCTAATCTAAATAATAATTCTGTGTATCTAGTAATATCATTCCATCTCTTATAAAACTAAATAATGAGACGTTTCTGTTGCGAATATACAGAAATAAAACATTATTAAACAGAAATAGAATATATAATAATTAGAAAAAGGTAATTTATACAAAAATTTAATCTAGTTTTAAATTGCAGTATTCAAAATAAAGGGCTACATTTGCACGTCAAATATCAAAAGTATAACGAAGAATGATTGATAAAATTAAATCTCTGCTTCAAGAAGTAGAAAATATCAAAGCTGCAAATACTGAAGAGCTAGAAGCCTTACGCATCAAATACCTCAGTAAAAAGGGAGCAATCTCTGCGCTGATGAATGACTTCAGAAATGTTCCTGCAGAACAGAAGCGCGAGGTGGGCAAATATATAAATGAATTAAAAGAAACTGCTCAAAATAAAATCAACGAACTAAAAGAAAGCTTCGAAAATACACAGACTGTTAATAATGATATAGACTTAACTCGTTCTTCTTATCCGATGGAATTGGGTACACGCCATCCTTTATCATTAGTCAAGAAAGAAATCTGTGATATCTTTGGACGTTTAGGTTTCAGCATTGCTGAAGGTCCAGAAATTGAAGATGACTGGCATGTATTCTCTTCATTGAATTTCGCTGAAGACCACCCAGCACGTGATATGCAAGATACATTCTTTATCCAGCATAGTCCGGATGTTTTGCTTCGTACGCATACATCTTCTGTTCAGTCACGTGTTATGGAAAAACAAGAACCTCCAATTCGTATTATCTGTCCGGGACGTGTATATAGAAATGAAGCTATTTCTTCTCGTGCACACTGTTTCTTCCACCAGGTTGAAGCTTTGTATGTAGACAAGAATGTTTCTTTCGCTGACTTAAAGCAGGCATTACTTTTCTTTGCAAAGGAAATGTTCGGTCCTGAAACAAAAATACGTCTACGTCCTTCATATTTCCCATTTACAGAACCATCTGCAGAAATGGATATCTCTTGTGACTTATGTGGTGGTGAAGGATGTACATTCTGCAAGCATACCGGCTGGGTAGAAATCCTAGGATGCGGAATGGTTGACCCGAACGTATTGGAAAACTGTGGTATCGACAGTAAAGTTTATACCGGTTATGCCCTAGGTATGGGTATTGAAAGAATAACAAACCTAAAATATAGAGTAAAAGATTTGCGTATGTTCTCTGAGAACGATACTCGTTTCTTAAGAGAATTTGAATCAGCCAATTAAAATTGTAACCTAAATCAAGTAAAAAAGTACCAATCCCCGGACTGTTAACCTAGTCCGGGGAAAACACACAGGACTTTATCGGTTATGATTTTTTTACTCTTAGACTGGAAGAGCCTTTTGGCTTTTCCATTTTTTTTGTCTATATATTAAGTATTAAATTCTTTTACAGAAAAAAGATGTATCTTCGTATAAGATAATCAGAATGACATGCGAAAAGAAGAACGATATAAAGGCATCCTAGATTGGTTTCAGGAGAATGTTCCTGTTGCTGAAACCGAGCTCCACTATAGCAATCCTTACGAACTACTTGTTGCTGTAATCCTTTCTGCCCAGTGTACAGACAAACGTGTAAACATGGTTACTCCAGCTTTGTTTGAAGCTTTTCCAGAACCGGAAGTACTGGCAGCCACAACTCCCGAAGTTGTTTTTGAATACATCAAAAGTATTTCTTTCCCCAATAATAAGGCGAAACATCTTGTTGGTATGGCTCAGATGCTGGTCAGAGATTTCAACAGTGTCGTTCCTTCGGATGTAAAGGAATTACAAAAGATGCCTGGTGTTGGCCGAAAGACAGCCAATGTTATAGCTTCAGTTATATATGACAAACCAACAATGGCTGTAGATACTCATGTTTTCAGAGTATCCAATCGGATAGGTCTCACCAAGAATAGCAAAACGCCATTAGAGACTGAATTGGAATTAACAAAACATATTCCTAAAAAATTAATTCCAATAGCTCATCATTGGCTTATCTTGCATGGTAGATATGTATGTACCGCAAGAAATCCCAAATGCGAAACATGCGGTATCAAGTTATGGTGTAATTATTTCCTGACTAACCAGAAATGAGAATACGCTTACGTGATCTGATCATTCTTTTCCTGATTATTACATTGGCAGGAAACTATGTCTATTACCTTTTTAAAAACATCTACGAAGAGGAAACAAAAATAGACAAGAATCTTTATGAGATTATCTCAGAAGAACCTGATGTCTTAGTCGGAATCAGAGAGACAAATCACTGGCAGAAAAATTCAGAAAGCAAGCTTTTTCTGCAAAACTATCTTGCAAACGAAATTCCTCAGTTATATCTGAATTTATTTTCTCAACAGCCGGTCAATAATCTCCTCATCGGATTTTATCCAAACGGAACAATCTGCTATCTGGAAACAACTCACGAGAAAGCAAAAAATTTAAGAATGCAGATGGAATCTCTTTTGAATACTTATCCTCCTAAAATCATTACGAACAAAGGTGTTCAGGTTTATTATTATGCAGATGCCTTTAATCGATTTGCCGGATGCCTGTATTATAAAGGTTTTTGGATATCCAGCTACAGCAAGACTCTATTGGATGAAACTATCAGTCTTCTGCTTGATGAACAGAAAAAAGACTATCAGCCGGAGATTCCTGAAACACATTCCAGCTTCAATCTCCTAATTCCGTCCAACCAACTCATGGGAACTCAGACAGGAATAGATATCGTTACCAGGAAACATAATCAAAAATGGCTTTCGTCTGACATCTATTTCAATGACGACACCATGTCTTTTGTATTCAACCTGCCCAATATAAAAGAGAATAAGGATTCTATATCTGTTCAAATCACAGATTCCCTGCAACACAAGATTTGCAACTACTTACAGATTTCTCAAGATAGCCTTCGTTCCAATTACCGGATTGATCATAACGGATTATTTATCTCTTTGGATTACCCGATACAATAATCAGAATTCAACCTGTAAATTATCGTATGCCAAAAACACGTTTGGAGGAAGTATTTTCTCCACATCCGCATGCAATCCTATCTGATGAGATTCATGAATCAGATAAGCCACTTTCGGCTTTATACGATTTATATAAGCTAAAGCCTCATCCAATCCGGCATGAGTAGGATGCTTATCATCCAGTCGCAAAGCATTGATGGCCAACAGGTCCAATCCTTCCATTTTTTGAAATTCACTTTCCGGGATTGTTTTCAAATCAGTCAAATAAGCCATTCTTCCTATTCTATAACCTAGTATAGGCAATTTTCCATGCATCAATCGGATTGGAACAATCCTGTTTTCATCCACATAGAAAGGTTCAAGATTTATAGCATGAAGATTGATATTAGGAACTCCAGGATATTTATGTTCAACAAAAACATAAGGAAGTCGTGTACGAATGGCATAAGCAACATTCTCCTCTGCATAAACATTTACTTCTTTCCGACGGCAATAAGGACGAAGATCATCCAGACCTCCGACATGGTCATAATGTTCATGCGTTATAAGTACTGCATCCAAACTATAAATTCGATTAGAAATTACCTGCCAACGGAAATCAGGTCCGCAATCAAGCAAGATATGTTTTCCATCATCCGTTTCCACTAAAGCAGAAGTTCTCAAACGCCAATCACGTTTATCCTTACTGGTACAAACTTTACACTGACAACCTATTTCCGGAACTCCCGTAGAAGTTCCGGTTCCTAAAAAGATTATTTTCATTATGCAATATATTTAACCTCTGGAATCAGATCTATTCCAAAACGGTCTCTTACAGCAGAACGAATACTTTCTGCCACCAACGCAATTTCATCACCTGTTGCCGCACCTAAATTTACCAAAACCAACGCTTGTTTTTCGTAAACTCCTACTTCACCGTGCCGTTTTCCTTTAAATCCACATTTTTCAATCAGCCATCCCGCTGAAACTTTTATTTTATCGTCAGCAGCTGGATAAGAAGGGACATCCGGATATTCTTTTTTGATAATTTCAAAAAGTCTCTTGTCAATCATTGGGTTCATAAAGAAACTTCCCGCATTACCCAGCACTTCCGGATCAGGAAGCTTTGACATACGAATAGCAATGACTGCTGCACGTACAGCTTTCAAAGAAAGTTCTTTACCATCCAATGTATTCTTCAATGCACCATATTCCAACTTATAAACCGGTTGTTTGGACAGCTTCAGTGTTACATAAGTCACAATATGAGGATCCTGATGAGGATCTTTGAAACGACTCATCCGGTAAGCATATTTACATTCTTCATTACTGAAATGATGCTTTTCGAAACTCAACTGATTCCATGCCTCAACAGTTTCAACCACATCTTTCATTTCAACACCATAGGCTCCGATATTTTGCACGGCAGCAGCTCCCACTTCCCCTGGAATTAATGAAAGATTCTCAATACCTCCCCAACCTTGAGAAACGGCATAAGCTACAACATCATCCCAGACTTCGCCTGCTCCTACCCTTATCCAGACAAAAGATTCGTCTTCACGTACCTTTTCGATTCCATGAATAGCCGAATGAAGAACGATTCCGTTTATATCATTTATGAATAACAGATTACTTCCTTTACCTATATGTAAAGAGTAACATTCCTGAAAATATTCATCGTGCAATATTTTCTGCAAGTCTTCTTCATTTTCATATTCCATGAACCAACGAGTCTTGGCTGCTAAATGGAATGTATTGTATTTCTCAAGTGAAAAATTTTGTTCGATTCTCATAAATAATTTCTTTTGGTACAAAGATAACCATTGTATATTTAATCAGGATTCTATTTACAACGATATTTACATCTAACGTCTTATATATCTATCATTCATAAAAATAACAATCCCGGACTTAACCTTTTTTTCATAAAACCCGTATTCATTTATTTAATTCACTGTTATGAATTAAACAATTCATATAAACAGATTAATCAATTCACATAGATGAATTATATAATTCATATATGTGAATTAACTAATAATTCAATATTTTCCATTAAAACATCAATCTGACCCTTCAAAAAGATCTAGATGTTCTAATCTGTATAGAGTTTTTGTTTACAAATACTGTTATCAGTAATCTAAAATTATATTGCTACAGGATTTGTTTTCCGGAATAATTTTTGGTGATTTTTGATGTATCATTCAGGGGAATCCGGCTGATAATGTACACGAATAAATACACCTTTTCTTTTTTTAAGGTTATTTTTTACATCAAACTCAATTTTATAAATCAGCGGATTTTTTTTATAACTTCCCACTCCTGTAAATCATCTACTTTTGCAGCATAACAAGAAACAATAGAAATTATGGCAAAATTATTTGGTACTGGTGAATTATATCACGGATTAGGTTCGTTAGAAGAACTAAAACAAATTAAAGGTAAAAAGGCTGTTATCGTTATCGGAGGAAGCTCTGTACGTAAAAACGGTAGCCTTGACAAGGTTGAAAAGATCTTAAAAGAATCAGGTTTTGAAACAGCTATTTTTAGTGGTGTTGAATCAGACCCTTCTGTTACTACTGTTCGTTTAGGTGTACAGATGTTTAATGAATTCCAGCCAGATTGGGTAATCGGTTTAGGTGGTTGTTCAGCAATCGACGCAGCAAAAGCGATGTGGGCTATGTACGAACACCCAGACTTGACTTTCGAAAAGATGACAGAAGTTGGAGGTATTCCTCCTTTGCGTAATAAAGCTCATTTCGCAGCCATTCCTTCAACAAGTGGAACAGGTACAGAAATCACAGCTTTGGCAGTTATCACAGACACTGAAAAGGGAGTAAAATACCCTTTGGTTTCTTTCGAATTGTTACCAGACTTCTCTATTGTTGACGGTGAATTATGCAAATCAATGCCTAAGAATGTAACAGCAAACACTGGTCTTGACGCATTAACTCACTGTGTTGAAGCTTACGTTTCAAATATTGATGACAACTATGCTGATGCTATGGCAAAAGGTGGTATTCAATTGATTTTCTCAAACCTTGAAAAAGCAATTAATACTCCGGAAGATGGTCAGGCTCGTCAGAATATGCACGACGCTTCTTGCCTGGGTGGTTACGCCTTCACTAACGCCTGGTTAGGAATCGCTCACTCTTTGGCTCATCAGATGGGTGGTGTTTTCGGTATTCCTCACGGTTGTGCTAACGCTTTGGTTCTTCCTAACGTAATTCGTTACAACATGAAAGAAACTGATCGTTATAATGACCTGGCAGATTTGATCAATTGCGGAAAAACAGGTGAAGACTTCGCTGTTGCTATTGAAAATCTTCGTAAACAATCAGGTGTTCCAGCATCTATCGCTGAATACGGAATTGAAGAAGAAGCTTGGAAAAAGGCAATCTCAGGTATGGCAGAACATGCATTGCAGGATCCATGTACAGGTTTCAACCCAAGAAAACCAACTACAGAAGATTTAGCCAAGATTTATGAATCAATCTTTAACGGGGAAAAAATAAACTTTTAACCTGTGATTATTATTAGTTCATTTAGAGGGTATCCATTTGGATGCCCTCTTTTCTTTTTTAGAATATTTGTACAATAGAATGAATATATTTAATTTTACCGAAGAGTTTAACACATTCTATTGAAAATGAACATCAATAACAAATCTCTAGATTCATATACGAAAGACAATTTTTGCAAAATATTCTCTTTCCAGTCATTCAATTCTGCAACTGTAGAAAAAGAGATTCATAGACATCAGTTTTTTCAGATATTGCTTTTGAAAAAAGGAAAGATAAAACATTGGATAGATTTTGAAATGAAAGAGGCTGAGGCTCCTTTTATTTCCGTATTATTTCCTAATCAGGTCCATCGAATGGAATTAAACGAGGAAGCCGAAGCTGATGTCATCATGTTTGATGAAACGGTTTTCTGTTCTTCTCTGTTGGCTAATGAATTGAAAGAATACAATATTGATTTACAAAAAAGGATAAACCACATCACCGATATTCCAGTCAATGAATGGGAAGAAATACAAAAGTTTCTGAAAAGTATTCTATCTATCTGGCCCAATATCAATATGATTCGAAAAATGCAGATCAAATTTATGATCAAAGTCATACTTCTTAAAATCATTGATATGGCTCCTATCGTAAAACCGCTGGAAAATGTAGATGCCGATTTACAAGTTTATCTGCAGTTCAGAGAATTTATAAATGCTGAATTTGCTACTCAAAAGAAAGTACAATATTATGCTGACAAACTTGGGGTATCGACAAAGAAGCTTACTTCCGTCTGCTTTAAATATACCGGACACTCTCCTTTGGAGATTATCCATGAGAAATTATGTATTGAATTAAAGAAAGCTTTTGTTGATGACGGATTGCTTTTAAAAGAAATAGCTTTCCAGTTCGGCTTTTCCTCTCAGTCGGCATTGAATAAATTCATAGAAAGACAGTTCGGCTGTTCTCCTCAGAAATGGAGAATCGAACTAGAAAAAAGTATGATGGGTAAGATTTAAAAGACAAACGAAAATTATACTCAGGTATTATAATATAAAAGAAGAGCTCCTCTGAATCAGAAGAGCTCTTCTTTTATATATCTTGTGTGTTTTATCAGCTATCACAAATTATCTGGTTATAAACAACCAGGCATCTTTATAATCTTTATGCTTCCTAAGATCGGCCATATAAGTTTCAGCTTCATCTCTTTCCAGGAAACAATCAGCATAAACACGATAATTATTTTTATTCAACGTGATAGCCGCATTGGCACAAACATTCCTATCAACACCTTCCAAGTATGTATTTGCCTGTTCTGAAGTAGGGAAACTTGCAATCACAATATAATACTTTTTAGATTTGACAGCTGCTGGTTTCGGAGCTTGTTTTTTAGCTGACGCCTCAACTTTTACCTCTTTAGTACTTTCAGAAGAGATCATCATTTCTGAAGGTTGCTCTTTCTCTACTGCAGCAATGATGTTGGCTTCTTCTTTTTTTACTTCAACTGCAGAAGCAGGCATCTCTATCTGATTGTTCACATCGTTCGTTCTGTCCAAATTCACATTAGAACGATTTGCAGTTACCGATGGAACAAAACTTGCCGTATACGCATCACGACTGACATCCTTTACAGGAGTAGAAGTTGTTAATAACAAGACAATGATGGCTGCAACGGCTGCAGCAATATGAAAGATTCGTTTGTTCACAGGAATATAATAAACATCCTTTCGCAATTCATCCTCCACATCAACATGTTCAATCTTCTTAGGCAACTTCGCACTCAATGGTTCGAATACAAAAGAAGGCAAACCAAACATAGACATATTCAACCATTCGGAATCACCTGACTGAAAAATCATTTGGTTTTCGTCACCCAATGAAACGAAACCGATATTTCCTAACTGATAGGATTTATTTTTATTTAGTTCCTGCTTCAAAACGGCAACATCGTCCAACATAAACTGACGGGCCACTTTATATTCCACTTTTTCAATCTGCATATACGATTCTATTAACAAGCCATCGTTATGCTGCAAAGTTTCGTTGAAAACAACTTCTTTCCTGGATGGTTCAAACTGAAATTTATCTACATTGTAAGTAGCAACAACTTCTTGTTTGACAAAACCACCAAACCCGGGAACAATGACACAATCATGTTCCAATAAAAGTTTTTCTATATGTTTAATTAACCTAAGCATAACACAAAGATAGATATCTTTCGGGGAAAAACAACGCGATTTGTAAGAAATTAGCTAATTTTGTTGCTTCAAACGGACATGAATATGTTTAACACAAACTATTTACTTCATAAGACAATTCCTTTTCTGACAGGATGGTTAACAGATCGACTGTTGGGAGACCCGGAAAACTGGCCACATCCCGTTGTCTGGTTCGGCAAAGCTATTTCTTTTTGGGAAAAGCGTTTGAATAAAGATGAAGACAGAATTTTAAAAGGTGGTATCATGGCTGTCACTTTAATTACAGGCGTATATCTTATCACTTATGGAATTCTTTATTTCGCAGGAGTTATCCATCCCCTGTTTTCCTCTTTGCTGATAGCAATCGGTGTTTTTTTCTGTTTGGCAGGAAAAACGTTGATTTCTGAAGTAAAAGCTGTATTTGAAGCTGTAGATAGAAGTACAGAAGAAGGTCGAAAACAAGTTGCACGCATAGTAGGACGAGACACCTCTTCGCTTTCTCCACAGGAAATCAGAGCAGCAGCCTTGGAAACTTTAGCCGAAAATCTGAGTGACGGTGTTATTGCTCCCATGTTTTGGTTTGGTCTTTTGGGACTACCGGGAATGATGGCCTATAAAATGGTGAATACGCTTGATTCGATGGTAGGATATAAAAATGAAAGATATCTTGAATATGGAAGAATAGCTGCAAGAATTGATGATATTGCCAATTATATTCCGGCACGTATCACAGCTTTTCTGATGTTGCTGGTAACAAGAAATCTCAATAAAAGGAACTTTGTTTTCAAATACGGAAGGGCTCATGCCAGTCCAAACTCAGGTTATCCGGAAGCGGCTCTGGCAGCTATATTAAACTGTCAGTTCGGCGGAACCCATGATTATTTTGGCAAACCGGTAGTAAAACCGTTTATAGGCACCAATGCACGCAGCTTCACAACAGAAGATATGCTGCAGGCCGTTCGCATCAATAGCAGAGCAGAGCTGGCGATGGGAATTTGTATTAGTATTATTTCTGCTTTAGCATAAAAACATTCGTAAACAATTATATGGAAATCAGATTAAATAAATTAATGAGTGATGCAGGAATCTGTTCACGTCGTGAAGCAGACAAGTTCATCGAAATGGGTCGTGTAACCGTTAATGGAGAACAACCTTTAATGGGACAGAAAGTCACTGAAAAGGATGTAGTTCTTGTTGATGGCGAACAGGTAAAGATAGGAACTCGTTCCGTGTCAGGTACAATCAAAGCCGCTACCCCCAAGATAGAAAACTTAGTTTTAGGGCCAAAAAGTAACAGACCTGTAAGTCCTCGTTCCGGAAGACCGTCAAGACCAGCTTCAAAAAATTCAGAGAATGAAGAAAATACAGGAAGCAGACGTAAACATTACGTGAAATATAATAAATATGCTGCAGCCCGTCACGCACAAAAAGAACATGAAAACCAAGGAGGCAAGCCGAAAGTAGATAAAGAAAAAGTCCTGCGTGAAGCTTTACAGCCTAAATTTGGGAAATCATTGAGTCGTTCTGCCGTCGCTCAGCGAATGGCATCTTCTTCTAAATCAGCCAGTCTGAGAAAGACCAGCAATAATAATCCGATCTATAAAGCTAAACGGATTGCAAGAAGGAAAGGCGAAGAATAATGAAAAGATATATCGTCTTGGTTACCGGAGGACAACGTTCCGGCAAAAGTCGTTACGCTCAAGACAGAGCATTGAGTACAAGTCCGAATCCGGTTTATCTGGCAACATCCCGCATCTGGGACGAAGAATTCCGTCAGCGTGTTCTTCGTCACCAGGCAGATCGCGGACCTGAATGGACTAACATTGAAGAGGAAAAGTATCTAAGTCGTCATTCGCTGGAAGGACGCGTTATAGTCATCGATTGTGTGACACTTTGGAGTACGAATTTCTTCTTCGACAATAACAGCCAGGTTGATAAATCCCTGGAGGAGCTCAAAAAGGAATTTGATAAATTCACAGCACAAGATGCTTTTTTCATATTTGTAACTAACGAATTGGGAATGGGTGGTGTATCCATTGATGAAACACAGAGAAAATTCACTGATTTACAAGGATGGATGAATCAATACATAGCTTCTAAAGCAGATGAAGTAATTCTGATGGTCAGCGGTATTCCTGTTCCTGTAAAATAAATTAAAAAGACTAAACCATGATTACTTTTAATATTGAAAAGCCAGATGAGGCTATCAGATGTAAGCTTGAAAATCGTATCAACAGCTTGGCCAAACCCAAAGGCTCCTTAGGTCGATTGGAGTCTCTCGCTCTACAAATCGGAATGATCCAGCAAACATTGACCCCTGTCCTTTCACATCCTACTAATGTTATTTACGCTGCCGATCATGGTATTGCCGACGAAGGTGTGAGTTTGTCTCCTAAAGAAGTAACACGTCAGGTTATTTACAATTTTTTAAATGGAGGTTCTGGAGTTTGTTATCTGTCACGCCAACATGGATTTGACATGAAGATTGTTGATGGAGGAGTTGATTATGATTTTCCAGACAATCCACGAATCATCAGCAGAAAAGTTAGAAAAGGGACTCGTAATTTTCTATACGAAGCAGCCATGACGCAGGAAGAAATGGAAAAAGCCTTGGAATATGGAGCTGAAATAGTGACCAATTGTCATGAAGAAGGCTGTAATGTTATCAGTTTCGGAGAAATGGGTATAGGAAACACATCCGCATCCAGTATGTGGATGACTAATCTAACCGGTATTCCATTGAAAGAATGTGTCGGTGCAGGAAGTGGTCTAAATACTGAAGGCGTTCAACATAAATATAACGTATTAAAACAGGCACAAGAAAATTATAATGGAGATGGAAGCACACTAGATATCATGCGTTATTTTGGAGGAATTGAAATGGTTATGGCAGTTGGCGGAATGCTTCGTGCAGCCGAACTAAAAATGATCATTTTAGTTGACGGATTTATCATGACCAACTGCGTATTGGCAGCTTCTCGCCTTTATCCAAATATGCTGCCTTATTGCATCTTCTGTCATTGTGGAGACGAAAGCGGGCACAAGAAAGTTCTTGATTTTCTTCATGCCGAACCTCTATTATATCTGGGCTTACGTCTAGGAGAAGGATCCGGTTCTGTCTGTGCTTATCCAATTGTAGATTCGGCAGTTCGCATGATTAATGAAATGCATACTTTCGAGCAAGAGGCTATCACTAAATATTTCTGATCATGTTACGAGTTTTAGCTGCTTTCATTTTTTTCACCAGATTGCCTTTTTGGCGTTTGGCCGAAGTTCCAGGAGAATATTTTAAAAAAGTGGTCACTTTCTGGCCACTGGTTGGCTGGTTTACTGCAGGAATCAGTGTTCTAGTATTGTATGCCTCTTCTCTTGTTCTTCCGGCTTCAGTTGCAATCTTGTTAGCTATCATTACTCGGTTACTTATCACGGGATGTCTGCACGAAGACGGACTTGCAGACTTTTTTGACGGTTTCGGAGGAGGAACTACCAGAGACAGAATTCTTTCTATCATGAAGGATTCTTTCATTGGCAGCTATGGCGTAATCGGCCTGATTATGTATTTCGGGCTTTACTATACATTACTATATAATCTGCCTGTTCATTTAGCTGGAATAGCCATGCTGGCTGGAGATCCGTTTTGCAAAGGTGTAAGTGGAATGATAATCAATCGTCTTCCTTATGCCAGAAAAGAAGAGGAATCTAAAAGCAAGATGATTTACAGCAAAATGACTGCATCTGAATATCTGATTTTTTTTATTTCCGCTCTGTTACCATTATTCTGGTTGCCAGAAATTCATTACATCCCAGCAATTGTTTTTCCGATAACAACCTTTTATTTTCTCACTACTCTGATAAAAAAGAAAATAGAAGGTTATACAGGAGACTGTTGCGGAGCTACTTTTTTATTATGTGAACTAAGTTTCATTCTTGGTTTTGTAATCATTTATCAAATCAATCAGTTATGAAAGTATATTTAATCAGACATACCTCCGTGAATGTTCCTCACGGAATAGCTTATGGACAAACAGATGTACCTGTTAACGATACATTTGAAGAAGAAGCATCCATTACCAAAAAGAATCTGGAAGGAATTTCTTTCGACCAAGTGTTCTGTAGTCCGTTTACCCGTTGTGTCAAACTAGCATCTTTCTGTGGTTATCCGGATGCAATTCGAGACAATCGGTTGAAAGAACTGAACTTTGGCGATTGGGAAATGAAGACCTGGGATGAAATATCAGAAGATCCGGTTTCGAAGGTATGGTTTGACGACTGGGCACACGTACCAACTCATAACGGAGAATCTTTAGAGCAACAGATGAATCGATTAAAAGATTTCTTAATAGAGGCTAAAGGTAAAGGTTATAAACAAATTGCAGTTTTTGCCCATGGAGGAATCTTAACCTGTTCGCGTGTCATAGCCGGAGAATATCCAATAGAAAAAGCTTTTCTGGCAATTCCTGCTTATGGCTCCGTCATCCAAATAGATTTTTAAATTCTTCACATAAAATTCAAGCCGGCTTGTGGAATGTATCATCAGATATTCATACACAATCCGGCTTAAATCTTCCTATCACCGGTTTGTCTCCAATTGATTTCGAATAAAAATTTCCTACCTTTGCACTTTCATTGAATAGACAAACAATAATTTATGATTTCAATCGACGGATTAACAGTAGAGTTTGGAGGAAGTGCGCTTTTCTCAAACATTTCATTTGTGATTAACGAAAAAGATCGTATTGCCTTAATGGGTAAGAACGGTGCGGGCAAATCTACCCTATTAAAGATTCTGGCCGGTGTCCGAGAACCTACCAGAGGTAAGGTTTCTGCTCCTAAAGATACTGTTATCGCCTATCTGCCTCAGCACTTAATGACCGAAGATGGAAGAACTGTTTTTGAAGAAACAGCTCAGGCTTTTGCACATCTGCATGCAATGGAGGCTGAGATTAATGAGATTAACAAGCAGCTTGAACAACGTACTGATTATGAATCGGACGAATATATGCAGCTTATCGAACGAGTTTCTACATTAAGTGAGAAATTCTATTCGATAGAGGAAATAAATTATGATGCAGATATCGAAAAAACGTTGCTGGGATTAGGTTTCAAACGAGAAGATTTTACTCGTCAGACGAGTGAATTCAGTGGTGGATGGCGTATGCGTATCGAGCTTGCCAAATTATTGTTGCAAAAACCGGATGTCCTTCTTCTAGACGAGCCGACCAACCACCTGGATATCGAATCTATCCAATGGTTAGAAGACTTCCTGATTGAAAGTGGACAGGCAGTTGTCGTTATCAGTCACGACCGTGCATTCGTTGATCATATTACGACTCGTACTATCGAAGTAACTATGGGACGAATCTACGACTATAAAGTAAATTATTCACAATATCTGCAGCTTCGTAAGGAACGTCGTGAACAACAACAGAAAGCTTACGACGAGCAGCAGAAGTTTATTGCTGAAACAAAAGATTTTATTGAACGTTTCAAAGGAACTTATTCAAAGACTCTTCAAGTACAAAGCCGTGTGAAGATGCTTGAGAAACTGGAAATCCTAGAAGTGGACGAAGAGGATACTTCCGCTTTAAGATTAAAGTTCCCGCCTTCTCCCCGTTCCGGATCTTATCCGGTCATCATTGAGAATGTTTCAAAAAGTTATGGTGATAAAACAGTCTTCCGTAATGTCAATCTGACGATAGAACGTGGTGATAAGATTGCATTTGTGGGACGTAATGGTGAAGGTAAATCTACTTTGGTGAAATGTATCATGAAAGAAATCGAACATGAAGGGACATTGACAATTGGTCATAATGTCATGATTGGTTATTTCGCCCAAAATCAGGCTTCACTATTGGATGAGAACCTGACCGTATTCCAGACTATCGACGATGTTGCACAAGGTGATATTCGAAATAAGATAAAAGACCTGTTAGGAGCTTTTATGTTCGGTGGAGAAAATTCTGCAAAAAAAGTAAAAGTTCTTTCCGGAGGGGAACGTACCCGTCTGGCTATGATAAAACTTCTACTGGAACCAGTTAATCTGCTGATTCTCGATGAGCCAACGAACCATCTGGATTTAAAGACAAAAGATATTCTGAAACAGGCTCTTCTGGATTTCGACGGAACATTAATCGTGGTTTCTCACGACCGTGACTTCCTAGATGGCTTAGTTTCTAAAGTTTATGAATTCGGGAACCAGAAAGTGACAGAACATCTGGAAGGTATTTATGAATTCATGCAACGTAAAAAGATGGAAAATCTTCGCGAGCTGGAAAGAAAGAATTAATTCTTTCCAGACTTTCCCGTGAAACACAATATATACAGTCAAAACGATATGAAAGAATTACTTCAATTACTCAAAAAGTTTTTCGGATATACAGAATTCCGCCCTCAGCAGGCAGAAATAATCCAGCATATCCTTCAGAAGAAAGACGCCTTGGTTCTGATGCCTACAGGAGGAGGAAAATCTATCTGTTATCAATTGCCGGCAATCTATCTGCCGGGAATAACCCTGGTAGTTTCTCCTCTGATTGCATTGATGAAAGATCAGGTGGAAGGCTTGATTGCAAATGGTATTCCGGCCGCTTCGTTAAACAGTATGATGAGCGAAAGCGAACAGCAACAGGTAAAACAACTTTGTATTCAAGGTAAGATCAAACTACTTTATATTTCGCCTGAGCGTGTAAAGGTTGAGGCCGACTGGTTTCTACCTCAACTGGAAGTTTCTTTGATTGCTATCGATGAAGCTCATTGTGTTTCTCATTGGGGACATGATTTCCGCCCTGAATATACTCAACTAGCTATTCTTAAGGAGAGATTTCCTAATGTGCCGGTTATAGCACTTACTGCTACGGCCGATAAGGTTACTCGTAATGACATTCTTGAACAATTAAAACTGACAGATCCACAGATATTCATTTCTTCCTTTGATCGTCCCAATCTATCACTTACAGTCAAAAGAGGGTTCAATAAAAAGGAAAAGATCCGTGCCATTGTCCATTTCATTCGTCTGCATCGCGACCAGAGTGGTATTATTTACTGCATGAAACGTAGTGATACAGAAATGCTTGCCGAAGAACTGGCCATGTTTAATATAAAAGCAACGGCTTATCATGCAGGATTATCCCCCAAAGCCAGAGATGCAGCCCAGGATGATTTCATTCATGACCGAGTTGATGTGGTTTGTGCGACAGTCGCTTTTGGGATGGGTATCGATAAAAGTAATATCCGCTGGGTCATTCATTTTAATATGCCGGGAAGTATCGAAAACTACTATCAGGAAATTGGACGTGCCGGAAGAGATGGTGCCAAAAGTGATACCTTATTGTTTTATTCCCTCGGTGATCTGATTGTTCTTCGTCAATTCGCCGAAGAGAGTGGACAAACAGAAGTGAATATGGAGAAGCTGAACCGAATGCAACGGTATTGCGAGACTGATATCTGCCGTCGTCGTATTCTGTTAAGTTATTTCGGAGAAGAATCTGAACATGATTGTGGAAACTGTGACGTATGCAAGAATCCACCTCAACGTTTTGACGGAAGCATATTAGTTCAGAAAGCTTTAAGTGCCATAGCTAGAACCAATCAGCAAATTGGTATCGAAATGTTGATACTGATTCTCCGAGGTTCAGCCCGTGCCGATCTGACAGAGAAGGGATATCATAACATAAAAACTTACGGAGCCGGAAGAGATCTTTCATATCTGGAATGGAAAGAATACATCTATCAGATGATTCAGTTAGGTTTCATCGAAATTGACTATGCTAATGCCAATCGATTAAAGATTACTCCTCTCGGGATCAAGGTCCTATACGGAAAAACGACGGCTCAACTGGCCAAATATGTTCCAACCGAACCAGAAAGAAAGACAACCAAAAGAGGAGCTTCTTCTAATGGTTTTAAAGCTAAGCCTATTCGACCTATCGAATCCGAATCGACTGACGATGTTTTGTGGGATGCTCTGAAACAATTACGTAAACAATTGTCCGAAAAGGAATCATGTCCGGCTTATCATATCTTTACCGATGCTTCTTTGGAAGATATGGTCAATCAGAAGCCTATTACCTTAGGAGATTTCAATCAAATTCGTGGTGTAGGACAAATCAAATTGGAGAAATACGGGCGAGTATTTGTTTCTCTAATCCGCTTTGTTTTAAAACTTCCTAAATTACAGGATTAAAGACATAACAAGAGACGTCTCTCATTTCTTTAGATTTCTAAAGTAATAAGAGACGTCTTGCTTAATGGATTATTAAACAGATTAAAAAGTTATCAACTCCTTAAGAAACGTCGACTTACAAAACTTAAGACTTCAGGTAAAGCAGTTCTCCAATAAGTCCAGCAATGTCCACCATCCCGAACCCGAAACTCATGTTCAATATTCTTTTCCTGCATCATTTCATGAATCAGATAATTTCCATGTAATAAATTATCATCATCCCCACAATCAATATAAAAACGGGTTCGCGACAGATCCTCCTTCTTTACATCTTTCAACAAACTAAGTACACTATTTTTATACCAATGATCTGTTAGTAAATTCTTACCGTAAATACTTTCAAATTCTTCCGAATAATTGGTTTTTAGATATTCTTTCAAATCTTCATCTGTATAAATAGCAGCACTTAAAGGAGCGCAAGCCGAAAAATATTCCGGATGATGCAATGCATAAATAAAAGAACCATAACCACCCATTGACAAACCGGAAACCGCTCTGTATTCTTGATCTGTTCTCGCACGGTATTTCTTTTGTATTTCAGGTATTAGTTCCTTGAAGAACATGTCTTCATAACTATCCTTTCCATCATAAGCATTCACATACCACGTTACTTTTGCATCCGGCATAACAACAATCATAGGTACAGCTTCATTGCTTCGAATAGCTTTATCCACTATTGCCTGCATATTACCCATCTGAATCCAGGAAGTTTCATTATCACTCCAGCCATGTAACAAATACAAAACAGGATATAAACGAGTAGATGTATCATAACCATCCGGCAAATAGATAGAATAAGATACTTCCCGACCTAGAATCTGACTGGAAAATTTCAAAGATTCGTGAACAGTACTTGCTGTCAACTCAAAAAGAGAAAACAACATCAACACATAAACTAAAACTTTTTTTCTCATAATATGATCTATAATTAAATGTATTTATCTGAATATCAAAGTTAGGAACAAAATTCATAGTAAAAGAAAAATATCTATTTAAAATTAACTAGAATATGTTGAGATTATATAAATATACAAAATGAATTATGTATACTTGGTCACACTTATTATTAATTTTCAACCAATCTGAATCGACCAAAATATTAACTTACAATCAACTTTGACATTACCGACATGCAATATTCACAAAATTTCCAAACTTTTACAAACAAGCAGCCTATAAATCAGACAATGATTCGGGTAATTTACCAAGAAGAAGCATCATATCTCCAGTATTGAAGTCGTGGTTTTAAATATGATTTCAGAGGTAAAGAATACTGACTGCGAATCCTTGCTTTTACCCCCGATGAATGAATAAGGAATATAGAAATAAAAATCCGAATTCAGTCTAGAATAAATTTTCATGCCTTTTTTTCTGATACTCGCTCGGTGTTATTCCATAACGCATTTTAAACGATTTGCAAAAATGAGCATTATCAGTAAAGCCTAATTCATAAGCAATATTCTTTATTGTCATTTCTTTATTTGCAAGCATTTGTAATGCAGCATTCATTCTCAGTAATATCTGATAATTAGCTGGAGTAATATTCAACGTCTGCTTGAATAATTTGTGAAAATAATTCAAAGACATATTACATAACCTAGCCAAAGTTTCCAATCGAATCGTTTCCTTATAATTTTTATTTATAAATTTAATAGCAGGTTCTATCCTTTGAGTTTCAATTGATAGATACTGATTCTTTAGTGGATATTGAGAAAACAATTCTATTGTTACTCTTTGTAAGAAATTTTGCAAATGAAGTACAGAAAGAGTATAATGACTATTTGAAAGATCTTTTTTAAATAATAAAGATTCTAATAAAGAAATACTTTCAGCCATATCATAATTATTTACAGGTAATCTAACAACAAGAGGTAAAGAAACTAAACCTTGATAAATGATCAGATCCTTAGGAATAAAATGTATCCAATATGTTGAAAAATTATCTAAACAATATTGTTTGGACAACTTATTTCCATTAATAAAATACAACTCATTTTTTCGAAGCTGAAACATATTTGTTTCATCACAGATAACAGCCTCACCTTCGGTGAGCTGATATAATTTAAAACAGTTATCTATTTCAGAATGTGTTTTATTCCATGATTTATTACCTAAATAATATCCCCCTGTCAAGAGCTCATAAGTTTGATCAAGATAAATCATTCTTTTCTATTTTAAATAATAAGATTTTACAATAGTATTATTTTTTTTTACAAATAGCAAAATATAGAATTCTTTATTTTTGCATATAAATACAAAAATATTATTTAGACATGAAAAATACATCTTTTTTTAAAAGTCCTCGTATTGAGAAATTACACGAACGAAATAAAAGTTTAGCACAAAATCACAAACGTGATATATATGTTGACAATCCGGAATTCCTAGTATATCATTGGTCTGGTAAAGCTGCTGCCTTTAGTCCAGCTACAGGAGAAACTGCTGCCGACGTTAATGAACGTATTAATTTAGGAGATCATAATTGTCGAATTGATATAGGTACACCTTATCCTCATGTAAAGGAAATGCCTTCAAAAGTTTTAGGTTTCTCTTATGATGAAATTAATTTTGCAAATGATTATGCATTTTTCCTGGATAATAGTCCAGTTGTAATTCAACCTAATGAACTAATCGTTGGTGAATTCTATTGGCAACTCGATGAAGCTCGTTATTTTAAATATCCACAAGAAAATCAAGACTTAGGATACAAAGCCAGACACCTGGGAGCTGGAGGTATGAGTTT
>JAHHQS010000040.1 GCA_020026285.1 Parabacteroides sp.
AGTATATACTTATAAACACCATCATAAAAACAGGGCTTCTCGATATCGAGAAGCCCTGTTTTTAATAGATAATCTATATGATTATTTAATATTCAATTTATCTTTGATTGCCTGAGGAAGAGCATCTTTATGAACTACATAGTTCATAGTCTTATACTTAACAAAGTTTTCAGAGATGTACCAAGTTCCTTTGTATTTGTTATCTGTACCCCAAGAATTCTTGATCATGTAATATTTCTTACCTGTCTGATCTTTTGCAATACCATACATATGCATACCATGGTCATCTGTTGTCTGATAATTATCGTATGCTTCCTGACGCATTTCCTGAGTAATTTCCAGTTCAGGACAAGGCTTTGACATCATCTTTTTGATTTCAGCATCTTTTTCAGAAGCACTTAAACCTAACCAATGATCCTGATCTGAACCAGTACGTTCCATAGTTTTGATATCTGGAACAATACCAATACCATTACGAGTAAAACCCTTTTCACTAACATCAGCTCCCCATGCGATAGAATATCCATTATTAATTGCATTGTCGATAACTTCCATCATTTCATCCATAGGCAAGTTATATGAAGAAGACCAACGCCAGTTATCTTGAACTTCGATAGCGAACTGTGAATAAAATGGGTGGTGAGTATAAGAAGTAATTGATACATAATCATCTGGATTCAAAGCCAACTCAGCAGCAAAGCTTTTTGGTGTATATTCTTTTCCATTATAAGTGAACTTTTCAGGTTCCTTACCTAAATATGCATCAATAATTCCTTCAAATCCCTTTTTCCAAGCAGTTGATAATTTTCTGTGTGGATTCTTGATAATTTCTTCCAAGTATGCGCGACTGGCTAATTCCATTTCTCCATGAACGTGGTTGTCTTCACCATAGTTCAAACCTTTCATTGCAGATTCAGGAACGATACCATAATCTTTCCAAGCCTTAATAACATCGTAGAAAGAACCTCCCTGTGCATAATTCAATTCACCATGCATACGAACGAACTTTTCTCCTTTGTCTTTGTAATTCTTACTTACAATAAACATTTCAGACAAATCATATTCACCTTTACCTGTACGTAAAAGTTCTGATTCCATAAAACTAAGTGTTGAAAAACACCAACAAGTTCCTGTTCTACTCTGATTTTTCACAGGAGTTGTTTTTAAAACTTTAACAGGTGTAAATACAAAACCTTCGTCCTCTACTTTTTTCTTTTTATCCTTAGCAAATGTAGATACAGAAGATAGAGAAAAAGCTAGCAATAATGCTGGTAAAACTATCTTATTCATAATATTAAAAATTAATTTTATTTTATTTTGTGCAAAGATATGAAATCATTTGGTAAACACAAAAGAATTGATATCTTTGCATATTGTAATAGATACACAAACTTACACTTTAAAAAGTAAAAATTATGAAAAGACGAAAATTTATCTCAAGTTCTCTCTTAATGGGAGCTGGCTTACCTTTAGGTTTAAGCACCACCACATCATGTAGCAACACTTCATCACAAAGTTCTGAAGAGAAACAAGTAAAACAATTCACACCTGAAGAGTTAGGAATGTTTTCTTTTGTTGATATCGCTCCAGACGGTAAACCACTTAAAGCAGCTTTAATTGGAAATGGAAGCAGAGGTACCGGCGCTGCTTGTCAATTTCTAGAGGCAGGACCTCATTTATCAATCGTTGCATTAGCAGATGTTTTTAAAGATCGACAAGATAATTGTCGCAAAGTATTGAAAGAAAAATTCAATAACGTTGTTCCTGATGAAAATTGCTTCTTAGGTTTTGATGCTTATAAGAAAGTTATGGCAATGCCTGATGTAGATGTTGTATTGTTATGTACTCCAACTCATTTCAGACCAGAACAATTCAAGGCTGCCGTAGAAGCTAAAAAACATGTATTCATGGAAAAGCCTTGTGCTGTAGATCCAACAGGAGTTAGAACAGTTCTTGCAGCAGCCAAAGTTGCAGAAAGTTCAGGTCTGACAGTTATAACAGGCACACAGCGCAGACACCGTAGAGATTACTGGGAAGCATTAATTAATATCCGTAATGGAATGCTTGGTGATATCATTAGTTCAACTTGTCACTGGGATCAAGGTGCATGGTGGAACAAGAAACATCGTCCAGAATGGTCTGATATGGAATATTGTATCCGAAATTTCTTTAACATCAAATGGTTAAGTGGTGATCATATTCTTGACCAGGGTGTTCATAATATAGATATTGTTACTTGGTTTATGGGAGAACATCCACAATCTGCTACAGGATTTGGAGGACGTGTTCGTAGATTGACTGGAGATATTTATGATAATTTTGCATGCGATTATACTTATGCTGGTAATAAACGTATGCTTCATACATCTCGTCAGATTGATGGTTGTGAAGGAAATGTTTCTGAACGTATTTTATGTTCAAAAGGAGTAGCTATTTTAACAGATAATAATACTATTCACTTTGAAGACTATGATGGAAATACTATCTGGGAATATGACTACAAAAACAAACCTGTCAAGAATCCTTACAATCAGGAACATATTCACTTAGTTGAATCTATCCGATTAAATAAAAAAATCAATCAAGCTGCAGATTTGGCTTATTCTACTCAAGTTGCAATTCTGGGAAGAGAAGCTGCTTATACAGGAAAGAGAATAACGTGGGATGAAATCATGTCTTCTAATTTACGATATGGTCCAACAGAATACAAATTAGGTCCGTTACCTGATTATCACGAAGGAGAAGCTCCTCGTCCAGGAAAAGATCCAAAAGAACCAATGTAAACATAATGTTCTTTCGTTGATATTAGTCAATTTATATAAACTTTAGCCTTGGTGTTCAAATGTAATACCAAGGCTTTTCTTTTTTTACGATATGAATAAAAATAAAAAATCAGAACTCCTTTTATATGGTTCTGATTTTTTATTCAAACAAATAGCTTTATCAAATAATAATAGAACTGGAAATATAAATCAGATATTCTTACTCAATAAATTACGAACAACATCCAAAGAAAGACCTCTTCTTAATGAATAGTCTTTTAATTGTTCATCATCAATTTTTCCTATCATAAAATATTCACAGGCAGGGTTTGCGAAATAGAAACCACTTACCGATGCTGTCGGAGTCATAGCCCCATTTTCTGTAAGCTGAACACCTATTCTTGAAAAGTCTAATAATTGATCCAACTTAAAATTCAATAATTGATCAGGCAAGGAAGGATAACCAACTGCCGGACGAATACCCTGATATTTAGCTTTATATTTATCAGTCATTGAAAGATTTTCATCCGGAGAATATCCCCAAAATTCCTTTCGAACTTTTTCATGCAGATATTCAGCCGTTGCTTCGGCAAGTCGGTCGGTCAACGTCTGCAACAACATAGCCCGATAAGTATCCTCCTCATCTTCGAACTGTTTTTTTAACAAATTACTGCCAAAACCTCCTGTTACAACGAAAGCCCCTAAATAATCAGTACGTCCGATACTTTCCGGCATGACATAATCGGCAAGAGACTTATAAGCACCTTCCTTCTTTTCCTGCTGACGAAGCATAGGAACAATCTGATCACCTATTTTCACGTTATCCCCTATGCTTACAGCCGGGAATAAGCCGTAAACGGCTTTACAAAAATCTGCTTTTGTTTCAACCAAACACTCCAATAATTCTTGAGCATCTCTATATAGTTTAATAGCCTCAGCAGCTTTTGCACGTTCCTCCTCTGGAAAACCAGCCAACCACACCGCCCTACAACTATCACAATCATGAATACGAATTATTTCTTCAAATTTTCCATTCAGCTTCCAAACATTGAAGAAAAAGATCCAGTTTATGTAAGGAATAACTTCCTCTATAGGAATATGAGGTATTGTGTAAACTCCCAATTTTGAAGGAGTAACAGGTTGATAATAATTCCAATCAACTTTTACGCCATTCTTACGAGCTTCAGACAAAGGAACTAATTCTTTTTTCTGGCCTTCCACACGCTCTCGTAATGATTGATATTCAACTTTAAGATCAGCAATAAAAGAATCTTTGGTTGAAGGATTCAACAATTTTGCTGCAATAAGCGGATTTTGTGACGCATCTGAAACATGAATCACAGGATAATCATAGTGTGGAGCTATTTTAAAGGCTGTATGTAATTTAGAAGTTGTAGCACCTCCTATCATGATAGGAATTTTCAGACCGGCTTTCTGCATTTCATCCGTCACATGAATCATTTCTTCCAAAGAAGGAGTTATCAATCCAGACAAACACAATATATCCGGTTTCTCCTCCTGAACTGTCTTTATAATTGTTTCAGCAGGAACCATCACTCCCAAATCTATAACTTCGTAATTATTACATGCCAAAACAATAGAAACAATATTTTTCCCAATATCATGAACATCACCCTTCACTGTTGCAAAGACAACCTTTCCTGCTTTTTCTGAATCTGAAGCATTCTTCTCTGCTTCGATAGCTGGCTGAAGTATAGATACTGCTTTTTTCATTGTTCGAGCCGTTTTTACCACCTGAGGCAAAAACATCTTGCCTTCGCCAAACAAATCACCAACTTTATTCATTCCACTCATCAAAGGGCCATCTATAATAGATACTGCTCGCGGATAAAAATCCAAGGCCTCTTTCAAATCAACCTCCAGATAATCTCCTATTCCTTTAATCAAAGCATATTCCAGACGTTCCTGCAAAGGATAATTTCGCCAAGCTTCATGAGCAGAGTTATCCGTTGATTCGGTTTTCTGAACGTGCAAGTTCTGAGCATATACTATTAATTCCTCTGCCGCTTCTGGTCTGCGATAAAGAATAACATCTTCCAGCAAATTACGGAATTCCAATTCTATATCTTCATATAAGACAGATGTTGAAGGATTAACGATTCCCATATCCATACCTTTTGCAACCGCATGATACAAGAAAACTGCATGCATCGCTTCACGAACATAATTGTTTCCTCTAAAAGAAAATGACAGATTACTAACACCGCCACTAACTTTTGCTCCAGGTAAATTTGTTTTGATCCATTCTACAGCACGAATAAAATCCAAGGCATAACGATTATGCTCGTCCATTCCTGTAGCAATAGCCAAAATATTTGGATCGAAAATTATATCATTAGGATTAAAATCAATACTGCACAACAAACGATATGCCCGTTCGCAAACCTCTATTTTTCGTTCGAAAGTATCAGCCTGACCTTTTTCATCAAAAGCCATAACAACGGTTGCTGCTCCCAGCTGCTTGATTCTACGCGCATGACTCAAAAATGCCTCTTCACCTTCCTTCAAAGAAATAGAGTTGACGATACTTTTCCCTTGTACACACATCAAAGCACTTTCTATCACGTTCCATTTAGAAGAATCGATCATTACCGGTACACGAGCTATTTCCGGTTCGGAAGCTATCAGATTCAAGAAGTTGACCATCTCTTTTTCTGTATCAAGCATTCCGTCGTCCATATTTATATCAATAACAAGAGCACCATCATCAACTTGTTTACGTGCAATACTCAAAGCCTCTTCGTACTTTTTCTCATTAATCAGACGCAAGAATTTTCTGGAACCGGCAACATTACAACGTTCACCAACATTTATAAAATTATTTTCCGGCTTCACTTCCAACAACTCCAGACCTGACAGCCACAAACAATCTGGTCTCTTAGCCGGAACATGAGGTTTGGCATTTCTAACGAGTTCCGGATATTTTGCAATATGATCGGGGGTCGTTCCACAACAACCTCCCAAAACATTCACCAGACTTTCGTCAAGATAAGGCTTGACATGCATAGCCATTGTTTCAGGAGTTTCATCATATCCACCAAAACTATTAGGCAATCCGGCATTTGGATAAGCACTTATATAGAATGGCGCATTTTGAGCCAATTCTTCCAAGTAAGGCTTCATGTCTGCCGCACCAAAAGAACAGTTAAGACCAACACTCACGATATTAGCATGCTGAATAGATGCTATAAAAGCTTTTAAAGTCTGCCCTGATAAAGTTCGACCTCCTTGTCCAGACAAAGTTAAAGACAACATTATCGGCATATCTTTCTGTTTTCTTTTCAACACATTATCAGCAGCTTCCAAGCCGGCTTTCACGTTTAATGTATCAAAAGAAGTTTCAAATAAAATAACATCTACACCACCATCCACCAAAGCATCAATCTGTTCTTCGTATGCAGTATACAAATCCTTATAAGTTACAGCCCTGAAAGCAGGATTACTAACATCTGGACTCATAGAGGCTGTTTTATTTGTAGGGCCTACGGATCCTGCTATAATTATCGTTCTTTCCGGATGTTCCCGCATATAAGAATCCGCCAATTCACGACAAAGTCCGGCAGCAGCCAAATTCATTTCACGAACAAGACTTTCCATACCATAATCTTCCATTGATATGGCATTTGCATTAAATGTATTTGTCGTAAAGATATCAGCACCTACATCCAAATATTGTTTATGTATAGAACGGATAACGTCCGGACAAGTTATATTAAGCAGATCATTATTACCTTTCAAAGTTCCAGGGAAAGAAGCAAAACGCTCACCTCTGTAATCCTCTTCTGTTAATTTATACTTCTGGATCATGGTTCCCATCCCACCATCCAATATTAAAACCCGTTTTTGCAAAAGATTCAAAAAGGTTTCCTTATTCATATCAGTTGTTGTTAGTCAAATCAAAATATTACATACAAAAAAGCATTGACTTAAAAGTCAATGCCTGAAAGCTCTTGCCATTTCCCGTTTATCATCACGTTCCTTAATGGAGTCTCGTTTGTCATATTCTTTTTTACCTCGGGCAATGGCAACCACTAATTTGGCCAGTCCTTTATCATTTATAAATAATCGAGTCGGAACAATTGTAAATCCACTCGCTTTAACAGCCGCTGCAATCTTCCTCAATTCCTTTTTCTGCAAAAGCAGTTTTCGGTCACGTCTGGCTGTATGATTATTATAGGTTCCATAAAAATACTCTGCGACATACATATTCTTAACCCACAATTCTCCTTTTTCGACAATGCAAAAAGTATCAACAAGACTCGCTTTTCCCAGACGAATTGATTTTATCTCTGTACCTGTCAAGACAATACCTGCAGTAAATGTATCCAACAATTCATAATCGAAAGTTGCGCGCTTATTTTTTATTAAGACATTCTTTTCAAACTTCTCTTTCTTCATGATTTTCCCAAATTTAATTAACGTAAACCTGGCATTAATATGATAAGTACTTTTTCTATCAGCTGAGGTATACAGATAATCAATAATGATATTATCGTTGTAAACTTCATACGGATATTATCTTCGACAGCCATAAAAGTAACCGATCCTTCCCAAACAATATAGAAGGTATAAAGAATAAAAATATACAAGAAAAAGAAATCGGGCAAAAGCAACCATATCAAATCTAATGTAAACATCAATGCAGATGAGAATCCGACAAAAATCTGACACAACTGCAAACTATCTTCTTTTTTAAAAACACCTTTCCATATTTCATTGACTAAATATGAAGTTAAATAAAATCCTCCAAATGTCGACACGAATGTCAGAATAGAAGATTTTAATGCATATTCTATTTCAAACTCCTGACGAGTACAAACACTTACAAAAGCCGCAATCGTCAATATTCCAATAAAAGGATGTAAAAAGTTCTTTAAGAAAAATTCATATCTATCAGAATCAGCGTCCTTTCCAAAATTATCCCAACGTTCCTTCAACATCACCCAAGTCTTTGCCGGTTGGGATATCAATGCTATAACTAACTTTACAATTGCCTTTAACATATATAATACTACACCAAGTCTATTAAACTACAAATTTAATGTTTTCGTATGATTATGCAAACCTCCTTCTTTTTTAACCAATAAGATTGTATAAATTTCGGAAGTTGTCCAACTATATTTATCTCCGTCTAATATAGCCGCTGGATAAACGAAACGCAAATTTAATGAATCACCGGAAACATAACCTTTCTGAACGGCATGATCAACCAGTTTCTGAATATTGAAAGCCTGTGGAACGATAAATGATGAAGTAGCTATCGAATCGGATGGATCGACTGTAGCAGTAGAGCGGATATACAAATCCAAATACTTTCGCTTACTTGCCATATCAAATGTCGGCTTCTGATCAGGACTATAAGAAACAGAAAAATTATCTTCCTGTGATTGATAATGGAGTCTGAATTTGGGATAAATAAACAAGTATCCATCTACATAGGTACTTCTCTGCGGACTGAATGACCAAAAAGTTTCATTCTGACGGAACTCCAACGTATCCGGAGAATCTAACAAATCCCAGGATTTTACCGGCTGATAATTTAAAATGTCAACATCATAAATATCTGCATCTTTATTTTCGGAAGAAGTAAAGTTTATTTTGTAATCAACCAGACAGCAGTCGCCTTCACCTACAGACATATTCTGTAAATCATCAGATGTTATTTTATCACCTGAATAAGTTTGAATCAACATTTTAGAAGCTTGTTTAACTACACCTGCTTGAGAACCATACGTATAGACATCACCACTTTCTCCCATGCATGAATAAAGAAGAATGCTTGACAGAATAATTAATACATATTTTATTTTAACCATAAACAACCTAATAATACGTCAATTAGAACGACAAAAATAATAAAAAAAGCCGTATTGAATAGATATTTTACTATTCAATACGACTTTATCTACTAAAAATAAGATTAATACTTATTTTTATTTTTGTGTATTATCCATTACAGCCATAGCTGCTTCATCATATTTCCAAATTAATTTGTTAGTTTCTTTCTGAATTTCACTAACATAATTAAATCTTAATGTATACTGTGTATGACCAGCACTCTTTTCAACAACATTAATACGATCAAGATAATCTTTCAAATAGAAAGCATTAACTACTCCATTATTAGAAGCACCTGTTGCATCACCTGATGCTGTTACACGAAGATAGATGTTATAGTAAGAAATGCCATTTTTTTCTTCAGCCTTAACTTCCGGATATACTAACGACCATGACAAAGTCTGTTTGCTACCTACCTTTAATGTTGAAGGGAAAATCAGCCAACCACGAACATAATTATTAAACATACTTGGTTGGAATGCACTTACCAATGGAACTTCTCCATCCATTACAACAGTTGTATCACTTTCTGACTGAATAGGCATTGCATAACATTGGTCAATTAAAACAGGTTCACCACTTAGTGCTGCTGTCAAATAACCTTTTGTTCCCCAATCAACATTATCAGGAGAATTGTAATCAACGTGAGCAGCAACAGACCAGCATTTACCATCAATAAAACCATCACGAGTAGCCATCTGAGGAACATTTAGAACGGCACTACCTATATCTAGCATAGGTTTGAAACCTGCCTTTTCATTCATAAAGACAATTCCTGTAGCAGAGAAAGAAGCTTCATTTCCACCTTCTCCCAAACAAGAAGTAAACAATGTCATCGCTGACACAAACAACGCTGTTAAAAAGCCAAATTTATTCATTTCTATTTATATTAAATATTTAAAATCCTAATCTAAATCCAAACTGAAATCCTACTTTAAAAGGTTTTTCTGAATGTATTGTTTCTATATCACTACCATTCTTAAAATAGTAATCTGTTCCAACTTCGGCATAAGCACTAAAAAAACGGAACAACGGATAACTCAAACCAATCCGGCCATCTACAGAAAAATAAGGTTCTTTCATCCTTTCTCGTTCCGTTACCGATTTTAACTTCTCTACAGGAGAATACAAATCGGTTTTAACTTTACCAGCAACATTCAATTCCACCTTTCCCCCTGCTGAAACATAAAACATAATCTTTTTCCATTCAGCAATTTTATAAGTAACAGAAACCGGCACGCCTAAGAAATGAAGCTGCTGTTTCGATTCTGCATGGTATGATTTATTTGTCGACCATTCTGATAACAAATAAGAATAGGACAAACCAGTCTGTAAAGCCCAACGATCAGTTAACATCCTACTGACAGAAAAACCTAATGAAACAGGTTCCCGATGCTTCACATCTGTCTTTGGCAACTGATTTAATGATGTTGAATTCATCAACGTTAAATACTCATTGCTTACAGCCGAACTTCTCAAAGCAAATGCATTTACAGAACTTGAATTTCCTGCTGAAAGGCTCCCTGCTCCCATTCCAAAACGCCATTTGGAAGGCTTTCTTTCTTTAGAAATATCAGATGTTTTCTGAAAAGCATCCGACGTTTTTCTAAAAACATTTGATGATTTTTCAGAGACTTCACTGTCTTTTGACTGTTTGGCATTAACAGCTTCCGAAGAATCTTCCTGATTCGCTTTTGCCAGCGAACTTTGTTCTCCTTCTTCTTCATCTATATCCTCATCCGCGACATTTGTTTTCTGTTCGACCCTGACTCCATCTGAAGAACTCTGATCATGATAATTTTTTGTCTTAATCAAAGTCTTTTTCGCCGGAACAGTTGTTAATATCTGATTTGCCTTTTTATCTTCTTTTTCGTCCTCCTTGCTTTCTGTAACTCCAACTATCAGATTCTTTTGTACCTGATCAGCATCCGATTCTCTTAAAGGACTAATATCTTCAGAGACCTCTTGAGCCATACGGTGTAAATCATCTTCGGGCAGATTCCATGTAATACCAAAAGAAATGATTAATAAAACCGCAACAGCTGCAGCCCATTGGAACCACGATTTTCGATAAAAAGGAATTGTCGGAGTAATTAAGCGACTTTCTATAGCTGCCCAATCTTCCGGCATTGTATCTTCTTCCAAATCATACAATTTCGAACGAAACAAATCATCAATCGTATCTCGATCATTCTTCATCATCTATACAACTCCTTTATTCTTCTTTGCAATAATTGTCTAGCTCGGGTAAATTGAGACCTCGATGTACTTTCAGTTATACCGAGCGCCTCTCCTACTTCCTTATGAGAATAACCTTCTATTGCAAACATGTTAAATACAGTTCTGAATCCGGCAGGCAATTCCTTCACCAACTGCATTAATTCAGCCGCTGAAATATCTTCCAAAGCTGAAGCATCAGGATGAACCAAATCATTTGATTCGTCCAAATCCATTGATTCGCGCAATATATCCGATTTCCGAAGATATTCTAAAGCACAGTTTACAAAAATTCGACGAACCCAACCTTCAAAAGATCCCTGGCCTGCAAAAGATTCTATATTCGTAAAGACTTTGACAAAACCATCCTGCAATATGTCTCGAGCCGTTTCTCTGTCACTGACATAACGCAAACAGACAGCCATCATTTTGCGGGAAAACTTTTCATATAATTCCCGCTGAGCCAATCTGTTCCCGTTTTTACAACCCTCTATCAGCTGTTGTTCGTCCATTATCTTGTTTCATTCTCATAACGTCCCCTTAAAAATAGAGCCTGTCAATAGAATGATGTAATTAAATTATTAAACGCTGCATGCTCTCAATAAAAAATCACACTTTTTATCGGCGCAAAGATAACCCCAATTATTTTAATTCAAAAAAACCTTTTCACTATTTATGTAAATAGTAGCATAAAAGCCCCAAAAGACTTATGATGCAGGTTCAAAAAGAAGTTCTTTTACTTTATATATTTTGAATGATAATAATATGTTTCTGCTGATGGTTTACTTTCTATATGATAACGTGTTGAAGATGTTATAACAAAAAGGAAACCCTGCTCTCTATCAGCCTGTATAGGCCAATACAATTCATTTCCCCTTATGCCTGTAGCCAAAATATATTTTGACTTACCAGTATCTATATCTCCTTTCATTGAAAAATAAATTGTATAGGTCAAATCCTGTTTTTCTTTCTCCGGCTTATCCCAGCTTAACTTCAGTTCTCCGTTTAAATATTCCACTTTTACACCTTTTGGTGCAGCAGGAACCGAATCATTCAGCCATGTTAAAGGAGGTAATTGTGCCGGATACTTGTAATAATTATCCCGCAATTCATCGAAAACTCCCTTTTCATTTGCCAAAACATTCAAACATCGAAAGAATGTACAGCCTGAAGCTCCATAATATCGGCTATAATCAATCTGATCCGTTATATCATTCAATGTCCAGTCTGCCTCATCCTTTCTCATTCTATAAGCCCCAAGTCCGGGAACAATTAGTCTGCCATGACTATTTTCCACCCAATTATCTACGAACGGGAAAAAGTTCTTATGCAGATAATACATCATTGGAACAATCATGTCATGTTTGCCTTTCGTCATCCAATCCTTTGGATCCTGATAAACACTTTCCAAAGAAGTCCATCCAGCATTTGGTACTTCAGGAATTCGACTATATTTTCCTAATGGAGAACTGCTGACCTGCACCCAAGGTTTGGCAAATTTCACCCAATCATAAATTCTATACACCAAACGGTTTATATTATCACGTCTCCACTGATCTTTATTTTTCTGTTTCCCATATTTTCGGTATTCATAGCTGTCCGGAAAAGTTTTTGCATTTTCCGGATAACGAATATAGTCAAAATGAATCCCGTCAATATCATAGTTCAGAACGATTTCGCGGACTAATGACATTATATAATCGATTGTTCCCGGAGCACCCGGATTCAAAAACCATTCACCGTTATGTTGTTTGCACAATTTAGGATGACGCTTTACAACAGAATTTTTACCTTGACGACGAACCTCGCTCACTTTCCCTAAAGGATATGTAACAAACCAGGCATGACATTCCATTCCTCTTTTATGACATTCATCTAAAACAAAAGCCAGAGGATCATATCCTGGAGAAACACCTTCCTTTCCAGAAAAGACAGATGACATACGCTCTATTTTCGACTGATAAGCCACATCTCCACGCAAACGAACTTGAAAGAAGACTGTATTAAAATTTGCTTCCTGTAACTTATCAAGCATATCACAAACCGATCTTTGTTGCGATTGCATGGAATAATCATTGTTCGCAACAGATCTTGGCCAATCCAAACCATAAATAGTAGTTAACCATACAGCACGTATTTCGTGCTTAGGCAAGTCAACTGCAAATAAAGGTAAAGTACAACAACAAAAAAGCAGGACAACTGCATTTCTCAATCTCAACCACCAACTTTTATCATAAAAACACATATTTTTCCTGCTTTGTTCAAAATATAAGACTCTGATTTCTCAGAATATCAATTATTGGTTTTCAACTACTTTCTTCAAACGAAGTAGAGCCTCAACATAATAATAATCCGCATAAGTTAAAGGAACATCCACTTCACTTTTGCCAGGATAATTACCTGTTGAATGCATCAGTACAAAATTACAATTTGTTCCTGTTTTAGCCAAATATTTGGAAGAAGTCAATGTCCGAAGCTGACGTTCAGCAAAGACAAGGCACTTTTTTCCAAAATCATTTTTATTTTTTTCAAACTGGCTCAGTTCTATCAATGCCGATGCCATAATCGCTGCAGCCGAAGCATCTCTCACTGTATTTGGAATATCCGGACAATCAAAATCCCAATAAGGAACTTTATCGGCAGGCATTGTTGGATGATTCATCATAAACATGGCAATATAATTAGCCTGATCCAAATATTCCTGCTTTCCTGTTTCACGATACATCATCGTATAACCATATAAAGCCCATGCTTCACCACGTGCCCAAGTTGATTCATCCGCAAATCCTTGATGAGTCTGTTTCTTATGGGGTTGTCCCGTTATTGTATCATAAGAGACGACATGATAACAGCTCATGTTTGGACGGAAATGATTCTGCATAGTCTTATCAGCATGTGAAACAGCTATTTTTTTAAAAGACTCATCTCCTGTTTCTCGGGCGGCCCACATCAAATATTCCAAATTCATCATATTATCAATAATGACCGGATATTGCCAAACCTTCTTATTGAAATCCCAAGAACGAACCAAACCAACTTTAGGATTAAATCGAGTAGCCAGCGAGTGAGCTCCTTCAATTAGGACTTCCCTGTATTTAGGATTTTTGGTTAATCGATAACCATTACCATAACTGCAATTCAACATAAAACCCAAGTCATGACTATAAGTGATTGTCTTGGCTTTTTCCAAACGTTCTGTAAACAATTCTGCATACCTTTTCAATTCTTTGGATTTATCAGCTTCATATAAATACCACAATTGTCCAGGAAAAAATCCACTACACCACCAAGAATAATTGCTAGTTTCTAATTTTCCGTCTTTCACTGATTTCGGGAATTTACCTTCCTGATTCTCCAATTCCTTGGCCATCAGTAAAGCTTGTTCTGTAGCACGTTTTAAACCTCTGTCGATAAAAGATTCAACAGGCTCCTGTTTCGGTTTGTTATCACAAGAAGAAACACATAAGACTGCTAGAAGCGATACACAAAATGTCATCAATTTTTTCATGGTAAATATTATTTTTCAGATTCGTATTTATTCTTTCCTTAATTTTATAAAAGACAAAGTTATTTATATTTATTCTCTAACAGATAAAATCCTCTGGATTTTTAATTTCCAACAGTAAAAACTCCTACAAAAAAAGAGAAAGTCCTTGTTCCTCTGATAAAAAACAAAAAAAGAGGTCCCGAAAGACCTCTTTCACATCATGACAATATGTATAACAACTATTAATTATTTTCCGGACGAAGTTTACGAACAACAGCTCCAGTACGCCACATTTCACTTTCACGCAACTGACGAAGTTCCTCATTCAATTTTTCACGATAATCAGGTTGAGAATTTGAATCGATTGAGCGTTGAGCTTCGTTACCACAAGCAACTTCCTTATACAATTTTTCAAATACAGGCTTAACAGCATCATGGAACGGGCCCATCCAGTCCAATGCTCCACGCTGAGCAGTAGTTGAACAGTTTGCATACATCCAATCCATACCATTTTCACCAAACAAAGGCATCAATGACTGAGTCAATTCTTCAACTGTCTCATTAAATGCTTCTGAAGGTTCGTGACCATTAGCACGTAACACTTCGTATTGAGCAAGCAACAAACCTTGAATAGCACCCATCAAAGTTCCACGTTCACCTGTCAAATCAGAATAAACTTCTTTCTTGAATGTTGTTTCAAACAAATAACCAGAACCGACACCAATACCTAATGCAATTACACGATCCCAGGCCTTACCTGTTGCATCCTGGAAGATTGCATAACTGGAATTCAATCCTCGTCCCTGAAGGAACATACGACGTAATGAAGTTCCTGAACCTTTAGGAGCGATCATGATGACATCGACATCAGCAGGAGGGATGATATTTGTACGTTCTTTGTAAGTTATGGCAAAACCATGAGAGAAATACAAAGCTTTACCTGGTTTCAAATGTTTCTTAATCATTGGCCAGCACTGAATTTGAGCTGCATCAGAAAGCAACACCTGAATAATAGTTGCTTTTTCACAAGCTTCTTCAATACCAAACAGAGTTTCACCTGGAACCCAACCATCAGATACAGCCTTTTCAAAAGTCTTACCTGGACGCTGACCGACAATCACGTTAAAGCCATTATCACGCAAATTCAAACTCTGACCTGGTCCCTGAACACCGTAACCAATAACTGCGATAACTTCATCTTTCAATACTTCTCTTGCTTTTTCCAAAGGAAACTCCTCGCGGGTTACTACATTTTCATCAACACCGCCAAAATTCATTATAGCCATTTTGTTTTTCTTTTTATGGGAAAATATTCATCCTCCCGGTATTAATAATTTAAATAAATATCACTTTACTACGTACAACTACGTCTGTACTGTTTTTTCTTACTTCTATTGCATATTCATTATCCCCTATTTGTTCACGATAGAAGCTTAGCGTATCTTCGTAATAACTTTCGGCAACATATGCCATTTCGAAACGACGAATTCTTTTATTTCGAAACATTTCAATAGGGAATAGATCTAATATATGCTCAATATATTTAATACTGTTTACATGACCGTTGATATCTATATCACTATACTTAACAGGATAATCAAAAATGGAATTCTTTTCAGTCACTTTTATCCGACTTGGTTTATCTATCGGACAATCCTTATCACAAATATAATTAGTAATATTACCTTCATGTAAAGTCAACAGATCGGCAGGTTTACGAGTTTCCATGCTGATCATTGCCCAAACAGAACGAGCATAACCTATTATTTTTCCATCTTTATTTATCAAAGAAAAGTTTCTATCAGTAAATAATCTGTATACATTTTCCACCCATGTTTCAATTCTGAAAGGCTCATATTGCAATGGAAGTTCATCTAGTTCAATAGCCAAACGAGAAAGCACCCATGTATAATGGTTCTCATTCAAAGAAGCCATTCCAAAACCTCTGTCCGACGCATGAAAGCCAGCACAGTTCAAAAGATGATTTCCCAAAACTCCCATTGTCAACTTTCCTGTAAAATCAACATGAAAAGGTTCTGCCACAAAATTATAAGACCCGATTTTACTTTCTTCAGTCATAACATTATTCATTTTATATCATTTAGTTCTATTGTATCGTTCTTCGCGGTAAGCAAGATACTCATTTACTCGTTCAAAACAACTTGTTGACACTGCAATTCTTCCTGAACGAACAAATTGAAGGACACAATTCAGAGCTTTCAATTCCTGATATAAAGAAGTTATGTCGTCACTACTACCTGTCATTTCCACTATCGAAAACACCGGATTCACTTCTACAATATGCGCACTATAGCTACGAATCACTTTCGAAGCCTCCGGATTAGATTGAAACTCCGGAGTTGAGACCTTGTACATGGCGACCTCCCGTTGGAATATTTCATCATCCGTAAAGAAATGCGCATGGATAACATCCATCTTCTTTTCAATCTGCTTGACCACTTTCTCAATTACATCAAACGTAGTCCAACAAGTAATCGTATATTTATGCACTCCTTTTATTGAAGAAGCAGATACATTCAAGCTCTCGATGTTTATCTGACGACGAGTAAATACAGCTGTAATCTGATTCAAGATACCAGCGATATTCTCTGAATGAACAATGATTGTATATAATGTTTTGTTTTCCATAACTCTTCTACATTAACATTCCAACAACATCTGATTAACAGAACTACCTGGACACGTCATCGGAAGCACATTTCCTTCTTCTATCACACAAACTTCCAAGAAGAAAGGTCCATCTGTATCCAACATTTCACGAACGGCATCATTCAAATCTTCTCTTTCAGAAACTTTTCGTGAAGGTATTGAATAAGCTGAAGCTATCTGCATATAATCCGGATTGACCATCGGTGTAAATGAATATTTACGATTAAAGAACATTGCCTGCCACTGACGGACATTTCCCAGATAATTATTATTCAGAAGTATAATTTTAACAGGAGCCTTTTGTTCCATGATGGTTCCCAATTCCTGAATAGTCATTTGCAAACCACCATCCCCCATAAAGACGCAAACCGGGCGATCCTTACATCCGAATGTCGCACCAATTGCTGCCGGCAAACCAAATCCCATGGTTCCCATTCCGCCAGAAGTGACAATACTTCTATGACTAGAGAACTTGAAATAACGACAGGCCATCATCTGGTTCTGACCAACATCAGTAACCAAAACAGCATTGTTGTTTGTTGCCTCACTTACAACATGAACAACTTCTCCCATATTCAAAGGACCTTCTTTCGGATACACTTCCGGTTGGATTACCTTTTCATATTCTGTATCTTCGTATGTCTTGAAACTTTCAATCCATTCGGTATGCTTATTATTCTGAATCTGTTCTGTTATGACAGCCAATGTCTTCTTACAGTTTCCTAATACCGGAACTGTAACCGGAACATTCTTTCCTATTTCGGAAGGATCAATATCCAGATGAATCACCTTCGCCTGTTTAGCATAAGTGTCCAATCGACCTGTTACCCGATCGTCGAAACGCATACCTACAGCAATTAAAACATCACATTCGTTAGTCTTTACATTTGGACCTAAATTACCATGCATTCCCAACATACCTTTATTCAAAGGATGGGATGAAGGTAATGCAGAAAGTCCTAACATAGTACATCCACATGGAAGATCTGCTTTTTCGATAAACTGAATCAATTCCTCTTGTGCATTTCCTAATTCAACACCCTGTCCAACCAGAACTAACGGTTTCTTTGCAGAATTGATCAAAGCGACTGCTTCTGCAACATCTTTATAATTTATTTCCGGATCCGGATCATAACTTCTGATAAAATCGACCGTCATCGGTTCATATTCGATCGTTTCAATCTGTGCGTTTTTAGTAAAATCCAATACAACCGGTCCAGGTCGACCACTTCTTGCTATATAAAAAGCACGAGAAACGGCCCATGCTATATCTTCTGCACGACGAATCTGATAACTCCATTTAGTGATTGGCTGAGTTACACCCACCAGATCGACTTCCTGAAAGGCATCTGTTCCCAAAAAGACAGAAGGAACCTGACCAGCAATCATGACAATAGGAGTACTATCTATCATGGCATCAGCAATTCCTGTAATTGTATTCGTAGCCCCCGGACCACTTGTCACCAAACAAACACCAACTTCACCCGAAACACGTGCAAATCCCTGAGCCGCATGCGCAGCTCCCTGTTCATGACGCACCAAAATATGATTCAATTTGTCCAAATGATCATACAATGCGTCGTATACCGGCATAATTGCTCCACCTGGATAACCGAAGATAGTCTTTACTCCTTCATGTTCCAACGAACGCATCAGCGCTTCTGAACCTGTTATTTTTTCTTTCATATCTGTGTCCGTTTTAGCTTAATCTTCTATAATTCTAACACCACCTTTATCGGCAGAAGAAACCATCCGTGCATAAGACTTTAATGCCTTGGAAACTTCTCTTTGACGGAATGGAGGAGTAAAAGCCTTCTTTCCTCTGGCCATTTCCTCTTTCCTTCGTTCTTCCAATTCCTCATCACTCAAACGAACATTAATTGAACGAGCAGGAATATCTATTTCAATAATGTCACCATCTCTAACCAAGCCTATAGCACCTCCTGCTGCCGCTTCCGGAGATATGTGTCCAATAGATAAGCCAGAAGTACCACCACTAAAGCGGCCGTCAGTAATCAAAGCACATTCCTTACCTAAGTGGCGACTCTTGATATATGACGTTGGATAAAGCATTTCCTGCATTCCCGGCCCACCTTTAGGTCCTTCACAAGTAATCACGACAACATCACCGGATTGTACTTTTCCTCCCAAAATTCCATCACAAGCAGAATCCTGTGAATCGAAAACCTTGGCCGGTCCGGCAAACTTCCATATACTTTCATCCACTCCAGCCGTTTTTACCACACAACCATCAAGGGCTATATTACCTTTCAGAACTGCCAAACCTCCATCTTTTGAATACGCATGTCCGTAATCCCGAATACATCCTTCAGCACGATCGGTATCCAACGACTTATAATAGGTTTCCTGAGACCCCATCTTAATATTAAAGTGATTAGCCGGTGCACTTTTATATTTCTTTTCAGCTTCTTCAGCAACTTTATCACCTGTAATTTCGTATTTGTCAGCAGCTTCAGCCAATGTCATGCCATCAACTCTTTTAACCGAACCATCTATCAGATCAGCCTTCAACAATTCATTCATGATACCCAAAACACCTCCGGCACGATTGACATCCTGTACGTGATAAATCGGTGTATTCGGTGCAACTTTACAAAGGCAAGGAATTTTTCTTGACAACATATCAATATCATCCATTGAAAAATCCGCTCCAGCCTCCTGAGCAATTGCCAAAAGATGAAGAACTGTATTGGTTGATCCTCCCATTGCAATATCCAATGACATTGCATTCAAGAAAGCTTTTCGAGTAGCTATATTTCTTGGCAACACACTGTCGTCGCCATCCTGATAATATTTATAAGCATTCTTTACGATCAATCGAGCTGCATCACGGAATAACTGGACACGATTGGCGTGAGTAGCAACAATCGTACCATTTCCAGGCAAAGCCATTCCGATTGCTTCATTCAAGCAGTTCATTGAATTAGCTGTAAACATACCAGAACAACAACCGCAACCCGGACAAGCATGGCGCTCGACTTCTCCAATCTGCTCTTCAGATACAGAAGTATCGGCAGCTTCAATCATAGCATCTATCAAATCCAACTGACGACCATTCCAGTCTCCTGCTTCCATTGGTCCCCCTGATACAAAAACAGAAGGAATATTCAATCGCATAGAAGCCATCAACATACCAGGAGTTATCTTGTCACAATTACTAATACAGATCATCGCATCAGCTTTGTGAGCATTTACCATATATTCTACGCTGTCTGCAATAATATCACGTGAAGGCAGTGAATAAAGCATTCCATCATGTCCCATGGCAATACCATCATCAATCGCTATTGTATTAAATTCAGCTGCAAAGCATCCTAACTTTTCAATTTCATCTTTGACAATCTGACCAATTTCATGCAAATGCACATGCCCAGGCACAAACTGTGTAAAAGAATTTACAATAGCAATGATCGGCTTCCCGAACTGTTCCTTTTTCATCCCATTAGCGCACCAAAGTGCTCTGGCTCCTGCCATACGTCTTCCTTCTGTACAAAAAGAACTTCTTAATGGATTCTTCATATCAACTTCTCCTTCTATTTTTCGTTTATGGTATTCGATTTCTCTTGCCTGATTATATATAAATAAAAAAGCCTTTCTCGATAAGAGAAAGGCCGCAAGATATATCGTAACAACTAAAATCAATATCCTACACACCTTTCTCTGTTCCAACTAATGACTAGCAGGACCACGACCTCAATAATATGTAAAATATTGTGTAACATATTTTATTTGTCTTTTCTTTTATTTGACATTGCAAATGTAAAACATTAAATTTAATATCCAAAAGAATTTTAAAGAAAAAAACGCATTTTTCTTTCATTTATCAATCTCAGAGCCTATTTATCTTTCATATTAATAAACTTCTATTCTCTTTTAAAAACAAATGTTGTTTTAAAAACCATTTTTCACAACCAATATTAATATGTACCTTTGTAGAAAATTAAAAAGTTAAATACGGATATGTCAAGACAAAGAATTAACAACTGGCATCTTATCAAAGGACAGCCGGTAACTGAGCTGGACAAACGTATCCTTTACCTACAAAACAAAGGACATTTGGTTCCAACCCGTCAACTTATTAAAACTCCTGAACAGATAGAAGGTATACGCGAAAGCGGTGTAGTAAACACAGGTGTTTTGGATTTAATCGAAAGCGAAATCAAAGAAGGAATGTCAACGGCACAAATTGATAAACTTGTCTATGATTATACTGTTGATCATGGCGCAATTCCTGCTCCTCTTAACTACGAAGGTTTCCCTAAGAGCGTATGTACATCAATAAACGATGTAGTATGTCACGGAATTCCTAGTGAAAAAGAAATTCTTAAAGACGGTGATATCATTAATGTAGACGTTTCTACAATCCTTAACGGTTACTTTTCTGATGCTTCCCGTATGTTTATGATCGGTAACGTTTCAGAAAAAAGACGTAGATTGGTTGAAGTTACCAAAGAATGTCTGAACATAGGTATGGAAGCTGCCAAACCTTTCGGTTTTGTTGGTGATATCGGACATGCCATTCAGAAACATGCTGAAAGAAACGGTTACTCTGTTGTTCGTGATCTTTGCGGTCATGGTGTAGGTTTGGAATTCCACGAAGAACCTGAAGTTGTTCACTTCGGAAGAAAGGGAACTGGTATGCTTTTGGTTCCTGGTATGGTATTTACGATCGAACCAATGATCAATATGGGGCGTCATCAAGTATTTATCGATGCCGATGATGGTTGGACTGTTTTGACAGATGACGGACTTCCATCTGCCCAGTGGGAACATACCTTTGTAATGACAGAACATGGTCTGGAAATTCTGACTCACTAATTAATTGAAACTGATGGTCGATAACAATCAGAATCCAACCATGCTGGACATTCTGTTGTTAACAGACTTGATATAGACAAGTTTCCCGGAAGAGAATTCTTCTTCCGGGAAATTTTTATTTAAAAACATTCCTGAACAAAAAAGTTTCATAGTATTGGAACTCCAGTTTCATCATTATGAAACTCTTGTTTCATGGTAATGAAACGCCCAAAAGCCTTAATCTTTCTAGAAAAGAAATGAACTCTTTTAAAAAAGGCCAAAATAAAAAAATCCGAATATGCTGGATACAAAAAAAGGTCGCAATCCAAAGAGAATTGCGACCTTTATCTAAAGGTATGATCAAATGATTTATTCTTTATCTAATGCATAGTGTATTTTGTCTACTCCGCGATGATCAATACGCTTACCAAACAAGAATGATTTAGGTAATTTGTCTGAATCATATTTCAACATAGGAACTTCTGAAGAGATTGATTTCGTTTCCGGATATTCTTTACCAGCCAGAGTCAAAGCCTTTTTCAATAAAACTTCATTTTCATCACCCAACTGATATGACTCAATAGGATTATCGAATACTTCATAATTAGGAATAAATCCGTCAGGCATACAAGGATTCTCTCCATTCTTATCAGCATAACGATTTATCATTACATAAATACCCCAATTATCAATACCCTTTGGCGGATTCTTGTAAGCATCTTCTGGAGACATCATGATACCTGTACAATATTTTCCATGCGTCTGTTCACCGATCAACTGAATATTTGATCCGAAATAAGGAAGCAACCCCACAAAAATAGATTCCGAAGCAGAAGCAGTTCCACGTCCTACAAGTCCATAGATTTTCTTCAAACCAATATTAGCATCTTCAGTATTGAATTCCATCTTTTCTGAATCCGTTTTGATCGAATGAATGAAAGACAATCTGGTTTCCAACGACTCACCCTGTTTTTTGAACATTTCCATCATCGTTTCATTCCAGATTTCAGTTTCAATAACCTCTTTATTTTTAACAGCTTCATACGGTGCCAACATTGAAGCCAAAAGATTTTCTGTAAAGACATATCCGCCACCATTATATCTCAAGTCAAGAACCAGCTCCTCAACACCTTCCGATTTAAACTGTTTACAGATTTCAACTAATTTTTCAGCTGACTGCAAATCAAACGAAGCATAAGCCAGATATCCAACTTTCTTTCCTTTTATATCGAAAACTTTTGTGGCAAGAATAGGATCTTCATACATGGTTACCGCTGTTATTTTCAAACTTTTACCAGGTATAATCTGATCCTTTACAATATTTGCCGTCTGAATAGTCAAATTAGAAGCATAGAAAAGATCCATCATGTTATTTTCCGTAATAGGATTACCGTTTATGCCGATAATCAAGTCACCACGCTTTAATCCAATTTTCTCGGCCGGACTATTTTTAAATACATGAGTCACAGCACCACAAACATCTTTACTGCCTTCGGAAATATAAAACAAAGCCAGATTGTATCCAAATGTAGTTTCAACGCCCTGTGTTCCGCTCACCATACTTTTCAAATCATCGGTAAGCATTGTCCATTTATCAACTTCCTTACTTCCTTCGTGATAACGAATATTCTCAACAGTCTTGATCGGATCCATATTTTTATTAGGATCCAACTGTTTCAAATCATTATATATTTCCTTATTCCACAGATAAATATCATGTAAAACATCATGAGCAAAAACGTTAGCCGAATAAATCTCTTCAGTTGTTTCCCGTTTGGGTGGAAGAAGGCCACCAGTTTCATTTTCTACAGGATCATCATCCGAACAACTGGCATTAGAAAATCCTACCAGTAATGCTACAAAAAGCCAATAAAAATTTTTGCATTTCATACTATCTAAATTTAAATTAACATGAACATGTTCATCTTGAATACTCTTTTTAATTTTTACTCAAACCGGATACTTCGAGCCGGACTAATTTTGGTAATCAAAAAAGATGGTCCAAGCATCATCAGCATGGAAACAACCAAAGTCCCGACATTCAGGAGAATCAGTGAAGTGATACTTAAATCGATTGGAACCGAATCTAAATAATAGATGGTTGGATCCAGTTTTAAAAGATGAGTAAACGATTGAAGACAACAAATTGCTACACCAATCAAATTCCCCCAAAGCATTCCTTTTCCTATCAAGAAGAAGGATACATATAGAAAGATTTTCCGAATACTTTTGTTACTCTCTCCAAGCGCCTTCAATATTCCAATCATATTTGTTCTTTCCAAAATAATTATCAAAAGGCCTGAAATCATGGTAAATCCTGCAACTGCAAGCATCAGAACCAATATCACTACCACATTTAAATCCAAAATGTCAAGCCAGCTGAAAATCATAGGATTCAAATCTTTCACCGAACGTACAAAATAACTGTTTCCATTTCTATCATGAGCATTTGCAAGTTCGAAATACAGATCTTCCGTTATCCGGTCCAACTGATTGTAATCACGGACCAATAATTCTATACCACTAGACTGATCATCACTCCAACCATTCAAACGGCGGACCTGACGTATATCGGCAAAAACAAACAACTTGTCATAATCAGAAAAACCGGTTTCATAAATACCGGAAATATGAAACTTTCTTGCTCTGATTTCATCTCCTACAAAATAAGTAAGGAAGGAATCATTCAGCTTCAAGCCCAGAAGATCGGAAAGATAACGGGATATAATGACATCTGTAGAACGTTTTTCAGGATCAAACTTAAGAATTTCTCCTTCCTTAAGATTTTTTTCGAGAAATGTCCAGTCATAATTCGTATCCACACCTTTCAAAACAATTCCCTGAAAATCATTTTCGGTTTTTAATATACCGGGTTTCGTGGCAAAAGTCTCAACATGAGTAATATCAGGATTGGAACGCAGAGCAGTTAACAAGGAATCAGAAAAAGCAACAGGAATAGTTTCATACGAAGTATTGTTATCAAAATTTGTTATCTGGATATGTGTTCCAAAACCAATAACCTTATTGCGGACTTCTTTCTTGAATCCGATAACAATAGCCACAGAAAGTATCATAACAGCCAGACCTAACGCAATTCCGATCATCGCCAAACGGATAGCCGGAGGCGTAGCCTGTCTGTTATCATCTTTAAAATGGATCTTTCGTGCTATGAAAAGCTCAAGATTCATCTTCTTTATCTTTATTTAATAGTTCGACCCGGATAAGCCTCAAGCGCTTTCTGCAATACCAGCAAGGCTTTAGCCAGATCTTCTTTTTTCAAAACGTAAGCCATACGAACTTCGTCTTTTCCCAAGCCCGGAGTCGTATAGAATCCAGAAGCAGGAGCCATCATTACCGTTTGTCCTTCGTATTCGAAGTCACTCAAGCACCAGGCACAGAACCTGTCGGCATCATCAACCGGAAGTTTTGCCACCGTGTAGAAAGCTCCCATAGGAATAGGTGAATAACAACCCGGAATTCTATTCAATCCATCAATCAAGAATTTTCGGCGTTCCACATATTCGTTATATACTGACAACATATATTCTTCAGAAGTATCTAATGAAGCTTCTGCTACAATCTGACCAATCAAAGGAGGACTCAAACGAGCCTGACACCATTTCATGACATTTTCCTTGACCATTTTGTTCTTTGTAATCAAAGCTCCTATTCGGATACCACATTCACTATATCTTTTGGAAACAGAATCGACCAGAACCACATTATTTTCAATTCCTTCCAAATGGAATGCAGAAATATATGGAGCCCCTGTATAACAGAATTCACGATAAACTTCGTCTGAGAACAAGAATAAATCGTATTTCCTGACAATGTCACGAATCTGATTCATCTCTTTCTGAGTATACAAGTAGCCTGTCGGATTATTCGGATTACAAATCAATATAGCTTTTGTTCGAGGAGTAATCAATTCTTCAAATCGCTCAACTGAAGGTAAAGCAAATCCTTCGTCAATAGTTGAAGGAACAGTTTTAATCACAGCTCCACAAGAAATAGCAAAAGCCATATAGTTAGCATAAGCTGGTTCTGGAACAATAATTTCATCTCCCGGGTCCAGACAAGCCATGAACGAAAAGAAAACAGCTTCTGATCCGCCGGTTGTTATGATTATATCGTCTGCATCAACCAAGATATTAAACTTGGCATAGTATTTAACTAATTTTTCACGGAAACTTCTAATACCTTCACTAGGCGAATACTCTAATACCGCTCGGTCAATGTGTTTCATAGCATCCATTGCCACTTGCGGAGTAGGAAGATCCGGTTGACCAATGTTTAAATGATACACTTTGACTCCTCTAGCTTTTGCCTCATTAGCTAAGGGAACAAGTTTTCTGATAGGAGAAGCCGGCATATTGACTCCTCGTTGTGAGATATTTGGCATTATTTCTTCATTTTGTAAGTTAGAATGGCAAAGATATATATTAATTGTTAATCGTCAACGGATATTCTCTTTTAATTTAAAAGCCCGACTCTCTCTTTTTATCCTATATTCAACTTTTAATATTGTTTTCACAATAATAAAATTCGCTCAAACGCGAATATTTCCTCAGACAGGAACTTATAAAATAATCTCGCTACGAGATTTATATTTATATTTTATAAATATTTAAATAAGCCTATTATAAATTCATGTTATCCTAATTTCCGCAAATCATCTTGACTCTCGTGTTATAAATGGATATTTTG
>JAHHQS010000041.1 GCA_020026285.1 Parabacteroides sp.
GATTTACTTTTGCTTGCAGGTAAAGATCTCATCTCTACCTCCGATTGCGCCGATGCTAGCGGATTTCGAGAAGCGGGCTTCCAGCGATCCCAAAGGTTGAAAAGCCGGTCAGATATTTTTATCTTTCCTGCAGTCTGAAGAATGCCCCGAGATTGGCCAATGCGGTGATGGCAGCAGTTCCGGAAGGAGGATCGCTTCGGAGCAGAGAAGGACTCGTTACCGTATTAATTACAGAATTTATACTGTTTTCTAATTATAACTAACGCGTTTACTTTTGTGATGTCTTTATATATTCGGATGGAGTAACCCCATATTTTTCCTTGAAGCATTTTGAAAAATAGGAGGCTGTTGTAAATCCGACCATATACATAACTTCAGTGACTGATAATTTCCCTTGTTTTAAGTATAGTGCGGCTTTTTTTAAACGAATATCTCTAATAAACTCTACTATTGTCATCCCACATAACTGCTTTATTTTTCTATAGATTTTATCAGAGCTATAATGCGTTTCTTTATACAGCTGATTAGTATTGAATTCTGCATCATTGATATGATTATCTATAACTGCAATTATTTCTTTGAGAAAAATCTCATCAGGCGACTCAACTTCTTCAACTTTAACAGATAATGTCTCATGTTCGTGTAATTTAGCCAGGTAATGTTCATGTTTTACCAAGAGTTGAATTATACTGCTGTTCAAATATGATAAACTAAATGGTTTTGAAATAAGGATGTCTGCATATTCATAACCTTTTAATCTGGTTTCTGAGTCAATATTTCCTGAGAGGATGATAATTGGGATAAAAGCAGTTTGAATTGAGGATCTGATATTTTTACTCATGGTTAAACCATCCATTCTTGGCATTGCGATGTCTGTTATTATAAGGTCAATATTATCTTTTTCTAGGACCGATAACCCATCTAGTCCATCGACAACAGGAATTATGTTGTAATCCTTTTCCAAAGATGCTGTAATAAACTCACGTATATCCTGATTATCCTCGACTAACAATATACGAGGTTTTCTATTATGTTTCCAAACATTGGAAAGGTTATGTAAAGTTTGTTGTTGGAGTCCATTATTTTCCGGTTGAATTAAAAATGAATCTGTTTTCAATGTCGATAATATGATTTTGAATGTAGTTCCTTTCCCTTGTTCGGATTCAACAAGAATATTACCATTATGCTTTTCAATGATGTTTTTCACTAGATATAATCCGATACCGGTTCCATTTGAATTCTTATCCTTGTTTGATGGAGCCATGTAATATCTGTTGAAAATAAAAGGTATTTCTTCTTTCTTGATTCCACATCCGGTATCAGTTATACAAATTCCAACTTTTAGAATTTCAGATGTGTCTTCCAGTATATTTATTGACATCAATACATTTCCTCCATTAGGAGTGAATTTTATTGCATTAGACAGTAGGTTTTGGAAAACAGATTGCATTTGAACTCTGTCAATCATGAAAATATACTTTATCTCATCCGATATAAATTTTGCACTTATGCTCTTTGCATTGAAGTCATCCTTGAAGTTGTCAAAACATTCTTTTGCTAAAACTTGAATAGAAGCAGCTGAAGGAAAAAATAGCTTATTTTCAGTTTTTTCATTGTAATCCATCATTTTATCCAAAAGGAAATGTATGCGTTCAGCATTCTTCCTTATATTGGATAATTCATTAGTTACCAATACATCGGATTCTTGATTGATTAGTTTTCCAACAGGACCAAGAATCATACTTAATGGATTTTTAATTTCGTGTGAAATATTGGATAGGAAATCAGTTTTCAATTTAACCAATTTCATTGCATTTTCTTTTTCAAGATGTTCAATTTTTAATTTCTGAGACGTCTTGAAAAATTTTGCAATAAAAATCAAAATGCTTAAAATGATAATCGTATATATAACATAAGCTGTCAGACTTTTATAAAATACGGGATTTATATTTATATCTAATTTAGTCATGGTGGAATCAACCTGACCATCCGGACCTAATGTACAAACCTCAAAGTTATAGTTCCCAGCAGGTATATTTATGAATGTAGCATTGTTTTTCGTAGTCCGATGAAATTCATCATCAAAGCCTTTAAGTCTATAGGCATAGACCTTATCTTGTGAGATCAGATCTAAAGCAGAGAATTCTATGACAAAAGAATTCTGACTATTCTTTAAAAAAATTTCTTTAACAAAGTTGATGTCTTGCTTGAGAATAACTTCACCTTCGTATGCAACATTCGGTCTTATGCTATTATTTTTAATAATCAGGTCTGTCAGTACAGGCCCTGACTTGATTTGTAATGGCCTGATTTCAGAAGGATTAAATTCAAATACCTGATCTATGCAACCAAACAAAACCGGAAAATCTTTGGCTGTAGACATCGTCAGAATATCGTTTTTGTGAAGTGTCTGATTGTTCCATGTTTCCGATTTTATATCATATATCGCAATTGATTTGTCAAGGAGTATATATAACTGTGAATCACAGTACTCAACTTTTTTTATCATCGAACTGAATACTTTAAATGGTATAACTTTTCTGTTACCATCTAATGTGTAAAGAGTATTACTTTTCGCGAACCAAATGGTATTGTCATTACCCGTCAAAGAGTGCAAGTATCCTTGACCTTCTGATTCAATTCTATCTACATATAAATTGTCTAGATCTATAACATAAATTATGTCAGCTAACGCATATAATTTATTTGACTGCACAAAAAGTGAGTTGACATTAAGTCCTTGAAGAAAGGCTGTAGCTTCTGCTTGTGCATTACGTTTTCTTACGACCTTATCAATTCCAGGAATACAATAAAGTCCATTGTAGGAACCAGCCCACATACGTCCATGATTATCTTTTGCAAGGCTATAAGTCCAATTAGTGGGAATTTCTTTTCCGGCAATTTTTAAATTGCATTTAGTAACTGAATTATTAACAAGATTGATGTAATCTATACCACCATCCGAAGCAACCCAGATTGATTTATAATCATTAAGTAGATAACGGATTCTATTATGTGAAAGCCTTTTATTGACAGGGCCCTTATCTGCATAATAACGATTTTTATAATTGAAGGAACTATCGGTAACAATTAAACCATTATTACCACCTATGAAAATATTATAATCTTGATCTATATTAAGAACAGAGACATCCATGCCTTCGCTGGAATTCATCGTAGCATTGATTTTATGATGAGTCCAGTGGTCGGAAAGATCAACTTGTACAATTCCATGATCCGTTGAGAGATATAGTTCATTAGGGTTCCGCTCATATATATTCAGGACTACATTTGCAGGAAGAGATGTTAAATGATCTGCTTCATGTCGATATTGTAAAAAATTATCATCTAAATCTTTAAGAAAAAGTCCATAACCGGTTCCTATCATCAATTGATCATTTTTATAATGAAAACAATTTACCGGAATACCCTTTAGAAAAATATCTATAATCCCTGAATCTAAACTATATTTTATCAACCCGGATTCTGTGCCAACCCATAATATAGATGAATCAAATTTATCTTGACAAAAGTCCAGTACAAATTCGTTTTTTCCATTCACATCAAAAGATGTTGAATGAAATTTATAATTACCGTTAACAGAACGCTCTAGAATTCCACCTTTTACACAGATATATAACTTACCATCCAAAGAACGAGATTTATAGGTCTGGTAGTCGGTAAACTGCATTTTGTCTGAGATAACAGAAATCTGTTTAAAATTACCATCCTCCGGCAATTTGAAATATTTCATGCCGGTTTCGTAAGTTACATAAACTGTTTCATTGATAAGTATGGCCGAATTTACCTGTTCTCCAGCAAACTGGTCTATAGTATAAAATGTCTCTTCCTTGATACTAAAGATAGACAGTCCAGAATTGTCGCATATTATGATATCCTCCCATTCCGGAAGATATAGCATATGGCTGATAGTCTTGTTGTCAAAAGGATAACTCCTAAAATTATAGCCATCATAGCGAACTAATCCATTTGAAGTACCCGCCCAAATGTATCCTCTTTGGTCCTTAATGATATCATATGTTTTTACAAGATTTTTAGGATTCTGTATTGCGACGAACCTTAGTGGTAAGTCTCCTTTTGCCTGAAGCACTGGGCCGAGAAAAAGGCACAAATAAAATAACGTTTGAAGAATGTTTTTTCTTGTCATGAAACTACAGATATGTGTAACACACAAATTTATGAAAGATATCATATTAAAAAAACAATACAAAATAGCTGTCTTAGAAAGTCTCCGAAATATTTCTAGTTTTTGCTGAATTTGTGGCAGTGTCAACATATAAATTGTCCTACTTTTGTTGAACGAAAGTTTAATTAAGAAACACTAAATCAAATGAAACTATTATTTCCTTTTTTTGCATTACTTGTTACATTGAATGCATGTACCAAACCAATAGTAAATGATGGTGACACAGTAGTGCCCCCGGTTAATCCTCCTGATGTGTGTTATGCGAGAAGATCCGATCCGAAACCATTACCAGACATCAACCTTTCAAGCTATACAACATATTATATAAACAATGAAAATGGTAGTGATTATAATGATGGTCTATCTTCAAAGACACCATTTCAAACACTATCAAAAATTTCTGACTTACCTAAAAAAGAGGGAATACGTGTTCTTTTAAAAAGCGGCAGTCAATTCACAGGTTGTTTGAATCTTGATGACGTTTGTGCAAGCGAAACCCAACCTTTTATTGTTGATATTTACGGCGGTACAGAAAGAGCGCATATTGATGGTCGTGGTGTCTATGCTGCCATATCTATAAAAGTTGAAAATGTCCGTGTCAGCAATTTGGATGTTACTAACAAAAGCGGAAAACTGGGTTGTTGGATTCAAACAACTAAAGCAGGAGCAATGAAAAACATACAAATTGAAAATTGTCGCTTTTATGAGATTAATTGGAAAGGTAACCAGGATTTTATTGGGAAACGCCCTGAAGACATTAATGTTTATCAGATATGTCCAGATGAGACCTATGCAAAATATTACGGTGGAATAACAGCTGACGCTTTGACAACGAAGGAGGTTGGTCCAAGTTGGTTCGAGAATCTTTATTTAATAAATAATGAATTCTTTCAGGTTTGCAGAACAGGAATTCTAATAAGTACTCAATGGGGACAGCGTGTTGATGATTGGGGATATAATGATTTTGTTTCCGATGAGGAAGGATGGTATCCTAATAAAAATGTCGTAATACAAGGTAATCGATTTGAATACATAGGCGGAGATGGCTTGATTTTAGGTGGTTGCATTGATTCCTTCATAGATCATAATACTTGTTATTATGCAAACTTTTTGGGGCGTACAGGTAATGCCAGTGCAGGATTGTGGCCATATATGTGTGTTAATACAGTTATGCAATATAACGAAGTTGCGTATACCCAATGGGCAAATGGTAGTGCGGATGGAGAAGGTCTAGATATTGATGGAGCATGTAAGAATACCATCTGTCAATATAATTACATTCACCATAATGTAGGTGGTGGTCTCCTGATGTGCAACATCAAAGATCAAGAACATAACGGGCATGTTGTAAGAAATAACGTCTTTGCTTTTAACGGTGGTAAAGACAAAGGTTGTTTTATGGTTATTTCAAGCGGTGTCGGTTCTACAGATGTTTATAATAACTTGGTGGTTACTTCTACTCCTGATACCCGTATTATCTATAGTGATGATTATGCACATTGTGGTAACAATCATGATTTCACATTTAGAAACAACATTTTCATGTCAACAAATTCATGTGTTGGTATTTTTGATCATTCATATATTGATAATGCTGTATTTGAAAATAATCTGTTCTATAATGTCGGCAATTTCCCAAAACTAGATAAATATCAAAAACGATATGACCCAGAAATTGTCATTCCAACTCAATTTGATGGATGGGATAAAGTTGTACAGTTTAAACCAGGTGCAACAAATATCTATAAAGACGGCATGTTGTTCAATGGCATGGCAGAAACAGATATCAATCAAAATCCTGTTGTTGGAATTGCATATATGGGACCGTTCGCTAAATAATATCCTTCGAATACAAAGTATACGTATAAAAGCATTCCTAATAATCACATTTTTAATACATAAAGTATGAAGACTCTAAAACGCTTCCTTTTATTGTCAATGGCCGTATTGTTTACGGCTTGCGCCGCTGAAAAGCCGCTTGACGATCAAACTTCAGGGGCATCTGAACCGCCGGCTGCTTTTATTCCTGAAATTATAGCAGGTCTACCCGGTAGTAATGCGCCTATGCCTGTAGAAATTGCAGATGTTGCAGGCTTAGAGTATATGCATCTGCTTTGTAAAGACATCTCATTAGATCAAACTGTTGATTTAGCTGGCAAAACAATCCTTGCCGTTAAACATCTCGTTCCAATTCCGGAAAATATTCCATTAGGTGAGATGTATACCATAGATGTTACGATTAAAGGTAAATCAGAAGAAATTTTTAAATCTGTTAAATTGATCACTAACAATGTCTATGACTATGATAAGATGTACCTTGCATATGAGAATGAGGATATCAGTCTTTGGAAGGGGTCTCTGATACAACCGATCTATCCTAAAACTTTTGTCAGAACCAAGCCATATGCTTATGAGATGGTTGTCTATGCTCCAGCTAAGGGCGCTAAGTATCAAATTCTTGGCCCGGCAGAAAACGGTTATGACAAATATGGTTGTACTGATGTTGAGCATTGTCTTGATGTAATGCGTGATAACGAATATGCATATTTCCCTGATGAAGGTTATTTCAAAGTCAATTTAGACCTGATAAAAGGAAAGATCAGTTTTGAAAAGATGGAACCGACAGCAAATTTTGATGTCACTAAAGATTGCTACTTTTTTGGATCCGCCATCGACCAACAATGGAATCCGGGAAAAGAAAATCTCATGACCAATGTATTTGAGAATAATCCATATTTCAAGGAAATCAAGTTCATAAAAGTCAATGAATTAAGTCAGGCATATGTTGAATTCGCACCAGTTGATTGGTCTGCAAATTTCAAACCATTGGCTGGATTTAAAACATGGAATGACATGGTATTATGGGGACAAGTCGGCACAGACAATACGAGTCCTATCGATCTTCCGATTGAAGCTGGCATATACCGTATTACATTTGACTTTTTCCTTAGACAAGCAAGTTTTATGAGATATCCGGACAATTACAATTTCCCAGAATCGGAGCCAGAACCGGAGCCAGAACCAGAACCGGAACCAGAACCGGAAACAGGTAAAGAGCCGGCATTAGACTACACTTATATCCCAACAGTGCCTGAATCAGTCGATGAAGCAGACTATACGTCTATGTTCCTGTCAGACCCTGAAACAGAAGCACTTTGGAATTGGAATGTTTTTAAATACACATATCCAAGACATATGGCCAAAGCAGAAGACGGCTCATTCTCAGTGAAATTTTACAATTCAGATGTAAATACAGAGTTCCATCTTTATGGCGGTTATGGTGAAACAGGAAAAATTGATATCCCGGTAATTCAGAACAAATATGGCTTGGCCGCAGAAACAGGAAAAATTGAAATGGGCTCTGCCACACCATTGAAAACAGATCAAGTTGGTTGGTATGAACTAAAGGTTAATCTTCAGGATAAAACATGTGTTCTGACTCAATTACCAGAACCGACCGGTGAAGCTACGGAGTACTACCTTGTAGGTGATAATTCACTGATTGATAATGGATCTAGTAATACTTGGAGTACATCGGAAGAAATGAAACTGAAACCACTATATGAGGGAAATCCTTGGATTACTACTATTGATGTGAAATTTAAAGCATCTACTGAAGGTAGCTTTGAATTTACAGATAAAGGATGGACCGGTAAAGGTTTTAAACCAACGTACTCTTCTACATGGTATAATGTTGAATGGTCAAATTCTTTAACAAGCAATTATTTGGGTCTTTCTAAGCCAAGACCTGAGGCTGGATGGTATACCATCATTCTCGATCAGTATATAGGTAAAGTGGCATTAATTAAGAAATAACTAACTGGTTACAAATATGAAAATTAAATTATATATTTTCTTGCTTGCATTATTTGCATTGCCTGTATCAATATGGGCACAAGGAAAAATTGAGATACAAGGAAAGGTTACTGATGAAGGTGGAGAACCATTGGTCGGAGTGTCGATTTTAGATACAAAATCTGGGAAAGGTTCTGTCACTGACGCCAAAGGTTATTATGAAATAACCATCGCTGATAGATCTTCAGAATTGAAATTCTATATGCTCGGCTTTGCAGAATATTCTGCACGACCTGGCAAGAGTAATAGATTGGATGTAACTCTTCAGCAAGACAATCTCTTCCTTGATGAGACAGTCGTCATTGGTTATGGATCCATGAAGAAGAGTGATCTGACTGGAGCCGTATCAAGTGTAAAGAGTGAATCATTGCAGCAAATTGCAACTACAACGCTTTCTGAAATGCTCAAGGGGCAAATTGCAGGTATTGACTTTAATCAGTCATCAACTCAACCTGGAGCTAAAGTTAATCTGCAAGTCAGGGGTGGTGCAACAGGAGCTGCGCCTTTGATTATTCTGGACGGATTCCCATTGACGGGCAACGGTGTACCTAGTTCTGGAGATATATATGGTCCGGGTGAAAGAGAAGACGTACTTGACCAGATCAATCCAGAAGATATCCAGGATATTCAGGTTTTGAAAGATGCAAGTGCAACATCTATTTATGGATCTAGAGCGGCAGGTGGTGTCATTTTGATTACAACCAAGAGAGGGGCAGAGGATAAGGTTAATGTAAATCTAAAAGCATCATATAGTATTCAGCAAATTTCCAAACGCCCTGAATTATTATCTCCGCAGGAATATATGCAAGAGGTCAATAAAGCTCAGCTAGAAGATTATGTATCTGATAAAGGTTATTTCCCATGGGGAGAAAAACCTCTTCCATCATATAATGACCTCATTATAGAGTTTATGCATGCACACCAAGGCCAACCTAATGGAGGTTTTAGATTTGATCCTAATACAATTAAAGATTTTCAGGGGGGGACGGATTGGTATGATGAGTTGACCCGACTTGGCGGTATCCAACAATATGATCTATCTGTTATGGGTGGTAGTCAAAAGACAAAATATATGGCTACGCTTGGTTATTTGGATAACAAAGGTATTACCAAGAAAAATGACTACAGAAGATTCACATCACGTGTGAATATTGACCAAGAGTTCAATAAATGGATAAAAGGTGGGTTATCAATCGGATATACACTGAATAAATCGGATGATATTCCTCTTGTTCCTGCAGATGCAAATACATTGTTCAGTTCTGCAATGGTATTTGATCCTACGCTACCGATTAAAGATGAGAATGGAAAATATTCTGAAAGTACTGGTATGGGGTATGCAAAGAACCCTGTTTCAATTCTAGAAACGTCAATGCATACTGAGAAAGATAATTTCTTAGGGTCTGCATATCTTGAATTAACTCCAGTGAAAGGACTTTCAATAAAGGCAATGGCTGGTATTAATAGAAAATCAGCTGCAACAAGTTCTTATGTACCTTCCATAACATTTGAAGGTGCAAGTCTTGGAGGTGTAGCTTCAAAAGCTAATAACAGTCAAACTGATTATCTGTATAATGCTGTTGCAACTTATTCGAATGTAATTAAAAAACACAATTTCACAATCCAGCTGGGATGGGAATTCCAACAGTTCCTTTCAGAGGGAACAAATGCCGGTAATAGTGGCTTCCCATATGATTCAGTTCAATGGAACAATCTTGCTTTAGGAACAGCAGAAAGGCCAAAAGTCGGATCTTATGCTTCTAAAGGCGAGAATATGTCAGTTATTGGTCGATTCAATTACTCGTATGACAATAGATATTATCTTACTGCAAACTATCGATTGGATGGATCTTCAAATTTTGCTCCGAACAAACAGTGGGGTAACTTCGGTGGTGGAGCCTTGGCTTGGCGTATAAGTGAAGAGAAGTGGATGAAAAATGCAAAGAGATGGATGAATATGTTGAAATTACGTTTTGGTGCTGGTGTCACCGGATATGCCGGTAATTTAACTGGAACCAGATCGTATTACGCTGCAGGTTATGATTATTATTTCAATAATAAACCGGCATCAGGTATTGCATTGACTCAATTAGGTAATCCTGATTTGTCATGGGAATCACAATTTGATTTGAACTTAGGTATAGATTTCGGCTTTTTCAACAATCGTTTGTCTGGATCCTTGGAATTTTATCAAAGAACAATTTATGATCGTATTGGATGGAAAAATCTGATGTCATATCAACAAGTTAATACGATGGCCTATAACACTAAACGTGTGGACCGAACTAGAGGCGTCGATCTTACTATCCAAGGTAAACCATTTGTTGGAAGAAAATTCTCTTGGGATACTCAGTTCACTTTTACTTTTTATCGAGATATGACTATCAAGAGAGATCCATCTGAGGTCCTTGACATTTATGATTTTCCAACATACCAATGGAATGAAATGTGGACATATTTATCTGATGGACTTGTACGGGCTGGCGAAACTATTCCAAGTCAACCGAATGCTAAGGCAGGAAGTATAAAAATAAAAGATGTCAATGGATATTTGAGAGATGAATTAGGAGAAAAAGTTTTTGATGAAAATGGAAGACCGCAATATTTAGGTGAGCCTGATGGTATCATTGATAACGCAGATAAAGTTAAGTTATGTAATGCTACCCCTATACCTGTAGGTTGGACGAATATGTTTAAATTTTATGGCTTTGACCTAAATATCTTCATTTACGCAAAATTCAACACTCTTAAAGAAAATGATTGGAAGAGTTATGCTGACCCGATGACTATATTGAATGGGTCAAATACAACAACATATATCAAAGACAGAATGTCTTTTGACAATCTCGACTCAAATGTTCCATCCCGTTTTTATGCTGAAAATAAGGGATACGGAGATTATTTCCTGGAGCCTGCCTGGTTCATTAAACTTGATAATGTAACACTTGGTTACACAATCCCTGCAAAAGCGACTAAAAATATCTTCAACTCCATCCGTTTGTATTTTGGTGTCAAGAACCTATTTACTATTACCCCATACAAGGGAGCGGATCCGGAATATGAGATTTATTATGGACATCCTGGAGTCAGGAACTATACATTCGGCCTGAATTTCAACTTTTAATTGAGAAAATAATGAAAATGATTAACATACTTAAATATATCGGAGCGACTTTCTTGATGTTTGGATTGCTCAGTTTATCAAGTTGTACTTTGGAAAGAGAGTCTTACAACGAAATTTACCCTGAAAATTTCTTTAAGACAGAAAGTGATGCTGATAAAGCACTCACATCACTATATGCCCCATTTACAACTTACTGGTTAGGGCTTTATTCCGCAGAGCACGTTGCTTATGTGGTTGGTTCTGAATTCACCACAGATATCCTTGACACACCTTGGACTGGATATGATATCTATCATGAGCACAGGTGGGATCCAAATGTTTGGTCTTATCCTATGGAATTATGCGAAAAGATCTATCCCAAAATTCAGTTTCTGACTCGAATCCGGTATACAGAAAAAGTTTTTGAAGGGTTGGATATCAACGAAGATATGAAGAAACAATTTATTGCAGAAGCACAGTGTCTTTATGGTTGGCTCGGTTTCATCTTGTACGATTTATTTGGTCCTGTTCCATTAGCAACAGATGAGACGATGGAAAATCCTACAGAGATAGTCCCGTTACCACGCCTTTCTGATGAAGAATACTGTAAGATTATGTGTGATAAGTTGATATTAGCAGCTGAAAACTTGCCCGAAGAGCCTCGTGAATGGGGACGTGTGACAAAAGGTATGGCAAAGATGCTTCTTCTTAAGTTCTATATGATAAATCATAATTACACTGATGCAGAAGTTGTAGCTAGGGAATTGGTTGCAATGGAACAAAGTGGCATATACGCTTTGGAAAAGGATTATGCTAAAGTATTCAATAAATCTAATGCACGTAATAAAGAGATTATCATGGCAATTCCTTGTGGAGAAGAACAACCGAATTTCTGGTTGCCAGAAGTTCTTCCTAGTGATTATCCGTATCCTTCTGATGTAAAAAAATGGAATGGATATCATATGAGATGGGAATTTTATGATACATATGAAGAAGGTGACGAAAGACTGAAAACGATTATTGCAGAATATACCAATATTTCTGGTGAACATGTTGATAGAAATTCTGCTGTCCTAGAAAAAGGTGCAATACCATTGAAAATCGGTGTGGATCCGGATGCTCGAGGAAGCAATGGAACAACAGATCAGGTGGTTTATCGATATGCCGATGTACTCTTGACATTAGCCGAGTGCATAAATATGAATAATGGAAGTCCTACACAAGAGGCGATTGATTTGGTGAATAGGGTTCGTTCAAGAGTAAAGCTTCCAAACCTTACTTCTTCACAAACAGCATCGAAAGAAGCTTTCAATGAGGCCTTGTTGACAGAACGAGGTCATGAATTCTACTGTGAAGGACTTAGAAGACAAGACTTGATTCGTTTTGGAAAATTCACTGAATGCTCTAAATCAAATTACCCAAACAGTCAAAGTAATGAGTTTAAGAATCGATTCCCTATTCCTCCATATTACATTTTGGAATCAAAAGGTGTCGTTACACAAAATCCGGGATATTGATTATTCTCTATTCCGACAAATTATTTAAATATAATTTATATGAGATTTTTATCATTTAAATACGCTATAATAACACTGTTGGCAGTAATTGTTTGCAGCTGTAATGAAGATCCTGAAAAAGAAGATGTACCTTTTGTACCTGAATGGCAAGAAGGTTATTTGGATATACATCAAATCAGTACAGGAAAAGGAGATGCATCATATATGATATTTCCAGATGGTACAACAATGCTCGTAGATGCTGGAGATATTGGTGAATATATTTGGGGGGATCAGGAACTCATGGATATAATGCCAAATGGTTCTAAGACTCCAGCAGAGTGGATTGTGAACTATATCCGTCATTTTTCTACACCATTGCCTTCTGGAAGCAAATTGGATTATGCGATGATGACTCATTTTCATGATGATCATATTGGACAAATCGGTCCAAAAGCAAAATCAGTTGATGGATTGGATTATAAATTGGCTGGAATTACTCATGTTGATTATCTTCTGACAATTGACAAATTAGTAGATAGGGCATATCCTGAATTTCTTCCAATGACCGAGGGGAAAAATATTACACCTGGAGATTTGGTTAATTATGAAAAATGTGTTCTTGCCCGTGAGAAAAAAGGTCTACAGAATGAACGCTTTGTTGTTGGAACAAATCATCAATTCGTTCTGAAACATAATCCTGACTTATATCCTACTTTCGAAATTCGTAACGTTGTTGGAAACGGCACAGTGTGGAATCCTGATGATGAAAATAATCCTGTTGCCTTCGATGAATATGATAACTTGAATGAAAACAATTTATCATGTGGAATTCGAATAACTTATGGCGATTTTGATTATTTCACAGGAGGTGACATTTCTGGTAGAGAAACAGCTCGAGGTGATGGAGAAACCCCAGTAGGTAATGTTATTCATGAAGTGGATGTGGTGCAATGTAATCATCATGGCTACTCAGATGCAATGAATGAAGCATTCATTAAAGCGACGCATCCTCAAGCGTTCATTATTCCGATATGGGACTCTTTCCACCCGGAACCAGCTCCATTGGCATCTATGCTCTCCCATGATTTATACGAAGGTGATCGTGATGTTTACGCCGCAGGAATCGTAGATAACACAAGAAAGCGTTTGGGCGCTGATGGTGCTATGATCAAGCCTGATGGTCATGTTCTGGTCCGAGTTTATCCTTCTGGTGAATTGTTTCGTATCTATGTCTTGAATAATGAGACAGATAAATATGAAATTATTTATAAATCTCCTGTTTATCGTTCAAAGAAATAATCAGAGCTGTTTTAATCGTTGTTCTTCATGATTAATTGAAAGTTTGCTATGAATATCAATAGAAAAATCACAGTTTTGCTAACTCTTCTAGCTTTAACATGCTTCTGGAGCATACATGTAGCAGCAAATAATCCTCATTCAGAAATCTCAATTATTCCTAAGCCTGCCTCCGTCCGTATTTTGGACGAAGATCCATTTGAAATAACTGAGAGTATGCAAATATGCTACAATCCACAATTGGAAGAGGAAGCCAATTATCTTGAAGAGACCTTAGAGTATTCCACAGGATTTCATTTTAGAATGAAATCCTGTGGAAAAATATCCAATGGTATTATATTAGAATTGGATAAAGACAGCAAGTATTTAAAATCTAATGCTGAAGCTTATATTTTAAGTGTTGAAAAGAAACGTGTTTCAATAAAGGCCAGTTCTTCTTCGGGTATCTTCTATGGCATTCAGTCTTTCTTGCAGTTGTTACCATCTGAAATATATAATTGTAAAACACATCGGGGAATTTTATGGACGGCACCTTCTCTTCTGATTTATGATGCACCTGAGCGTCCTTGGAGAGGAATGATGATAGATGTTGCAAGATATTTCTATGATATAGATTTTCTTAAGAAATATATTGATATGATGGCTATGTACAAAATGAATGTACTGCAACTTCATATGATAGATGACGCCGGTTGGCGACTTGAAATCAAGAAATATCCGAAATTGACAGAACAAGGAGCATGGGCACATACTGGTACCCCAAAATCAGGAGGGTACTATACTCAGGAGGAAATTAAAGACCTCGTATCATATGCACAGATTCGTGGAGTCGAAATTATTCCTGAAATTGAATTCCCTGCACACATATTATCTGCGATTGTCGCTTATCCATGGTTGAGTTGTTCAGAAGAAGAGCTTGAATTACCGCCGTACCATTATATTAGCAACGAATTATTATGTCTTGGTAAAGAAACAACATATAAATTTCTTGAAGATGTTATGGATGAGGTCGTAAGTTTATTTCCATCTAAATATATACACGTTGGTGGAGATGAGGCAGTTTACACGCGATGGGAGACTTGTCCACGATGCCAAAATCTTAAAAAAGAATTAGGATTGGCAAAGACATCAGATCTGCAAAATTATCTTACCAACAGAGTCGTGAAAATGTTGGCAAGAAAAGGTCGTACCGTAGTTGGATGGGAAGAACTTGTAATGTCTGGTCCTCTTGAACGTCCTATTGTCGGTATGATGTGGCATAATGTTCCAGATACTCTTATTGCTGCACAAACAGGAAACAAAGCCGTCATAATTCCGAATTCTCATGTGTATTTTGACATGCCTGCTAGTTCAAGTCCAGGTGAGTTGCAAGGATCACCATGGCAAGCTCCAATATCTGTGGAAAAGGTCTACAGCATTCCCATCAATGATTATTCTGATAAGTCAACTGTTATTGGTGTTCAAGGTGCATTTTGGGGAGATCAATTAATTCATTGGCAATATCTTCAAAATATCCCATATCTCAACGAAAATAGATCTCAGAATTATTGTGAATATCTTACTTTCCCAAGACTGTTGGCACTTTCTGAAGTTGCTTGGGGACGGGAAAAGGATCGGAACTTCGAAGATTTCCAAGAAAGACTCAGTAAACACTATCAAAAGCTTGAACAAAAGGGGTGTAATTATCGTGTGCCTGAACCAATTATAAAAGGAATAAAGAAAGTAAATGGTGGATTTGAATTTTCTCTGGAATGTCCTATCGAAGGTCGATTAATGCGATATACAACAGATGGAACATGTCCAAACATTCATTCTACCATATATACAGAACCTGTTGTTGTACAAAGTCCAAATGATTTCAAAGCTATTACCGTGGCTGAATCACGACATTTTTCCCTTCCGTATCGTGTTGAACCCGATTGGGAAAAATACGAAAAGTATGGTACTCCATTGAAAGAGTGGACAAAAGATCAAATTCGACTTGAACCGGAAAGATGGATCATTGATTGTACGGGAAAAATAGTTGGAAATTATAAATATCAAATCTCTTTCGTGCAATTTGATGGAAGAGATAAGGTATCTTTTGGAGATTTGAATTTCAAGGAAAGGGATAAGATTGTCACAACAGTACTACCACAATCAATCGATGAAGAAAATGGAATTGTTACATATGAACTTGAATTGAAAGACTATGTATGGGTTACACACTCATTGGATGTAGAAGTGACAGGAATACAGGGAAGTGATTCTTCTGGATGCGTTTTTTATAAAAGAATAAATTAAAATTTAAATAGTTCTCTATGCGAAAGTTTTATTGCTCAATCATTGCTCTCTATTTTGTATTTAATACATCAGCACAAGAGTGGCAAGATCCGCAGGTTAATTCTATAAACCGTGAACCTGTACACACAGACTGGTATGCATACTCGTCGACAGAAGAGGCACAAAAAAACATTAAAGAGGAGGCATCTAATTTTCTTTCTCTAGATGGCATCTGGAAATTCAATTGGGTCCAACATGCAGGACAACGTCCTACAAATTTTTATCGCACTGATTATAATGACCTTGGATGGGATACCATTGATGTTCCAGGAGTATGGGAGTTAAATGGATATTGTACCCCTCAATACTTAAATTTCGGGTATCCCTGGAGAGATCAATATGTAAGCAATCCACCAATCGTACCGGAGAATGAAAATCATGTCGGCTCTTACAGAAGGATAATAGAGATTCCAGATGACTGGATGGGAAAGGATGTTTTTGCTCATTTTGGCTCCGTGACATCTAACATGTATTTATGGGTCAATGGAAAATTCGTAGGATACAGTGAAGATAGTAAATTAGCTGCTGAGTTCAATCTTACGAATTATTTGAAGCCCGGCCGGAATCTTATTGCGTTTCAGGTATTTAGGTGGTGTGATGGGTCATACTTGGAAGATCAGGATTTCTTTCGATATTCCGGTGTCGGTCGTAGCTGTTGGCTATATGCTAGGGAGAAGAACAGAATAGAAGATATCAGAATTATACCAGAACTTGATGATGATTATACTGATGGCTCCTTGACTGTTACCTATAAAGTTAAGGGGAAAACAAATGTTGTTATCTCATTATTGGATGTCAATGGTCAAAAGGTGGCGGAGACAGAATCAACAGGAGATGGCATCAAGAAGATTACTTTTGATGTAAAGAATCCGTTAAAATGGACCGCAGAAACACCTCACCTTTATACATTAATCGCAACTACATCAAGACGTGGAAAAATATTAGAAGTCATTCCATTGAAAGTCGGTTTCAGAAAAATCGAGATTGTAAACTCTCAAGTCCTGATTAATGGGCAGCCTGTCTTGTTTAAAGGCGTTAATCGTCACGAGATGGATCCTGATAGAGGATATTTCGTATCCAAAGAAAGAATGCTTCAAGATATTAAAATAATGAAGCAATTGAACATAAATGCTGTCAGGACATGTCATTACCCGAACGATCCATACTGGTATGAACTATGCGATAAATATGGTCTGTATGTAGTTGCAGAAGCCAACATAGAGTCTCACGGTATGGGCTATGCAGAACAGACTCTTGCGAGGGAACCGGCTTTCTTGAAAGCTCACATGGAAAGAAATTCAAGACATGTAGAGTCATTTTTTAATCATCCCTCAATCATTGTCTGGTCTATGGGGAACGAGGCTGGTATGGGATCTAATTTTATGTCGGTATACAATTGGATCCATGAAGAAGATCCATCAAGACCGGTGCAGTATGAAAGAACACTAGGTGGAGAAGGAACGGATATATATTGTCCTATGTATCAATCGTATAAAGAGTGTTTGGACTACTTGCAGAATAACCCTACAAAACCATTTATTCAGTGTGAATATGCTCATGCTATGGGAAATTCCTTAGGCGGATTCAAAGATTACTGGGATTTAATCCGTAAATATCCGGTATATCAAGGTGGCTTTATCTGGGATTTTGTTGACCAATCTTGTCATTGGATTAATGATAAGGGCGTTGATATATATGGATATGGGGGAGATTTCAATAAGTATGACGCGTCTGATAATAATTTTTTAAATAATGGACTGCTCAATCCAGACCGAGGTTATAATCCTCACGCTTACGAGGTACAGCATATCCATCAGAATATCTGGACGACAATGAAGGATCCATTATCCAGGACAGTCGAAATCTATAATGAAAATTTCTTTTCTACCCTTGACAAATACTATATGAAGTGGAGCATTCTTGCCGATGGAGAGGTTGTAGAATGCGGTATAGTCGACCAAGTACAGGTCGCACCACAAGATAGGATAAAGCTAAAGCTTAATTATGACAGCAGTGGTCTTAAAGATGGACGCGAGTGGCTGCTCAATATTGAGTGGAGATTAAAACGTCAGGATGGACTTCTTCCTGCTGGATATAAGGTCGCAGACAATCAGTTGATACTCAAATCTTATCAGTATCCTGAAATGAAGCTGGTTAATAGTAAGCAAACAAATCAGAACTCTAAAACTGTTGACATAAATCAAACTGATCATAATTATATTTTTGTTGAGGGGCAGGATTTTCATATAGACGTGAATCGCAAAACAGGTCTTATTGATAGATATTGTGTTGACGGAAAAGAAATGTTGGTTTCCGGTTCTTCTATAGAGCCTAATTTTTGGAGGGCAGGGACAGATAATGATTTCGGAGCTTCTCTACAATTAAAGTATAAGGTATGGAAAACTCCTCTGAGAATTTTAAAGAATCTTGAAGCCACCAAGAAGGAAGGACTTGCTGTTGTAACTGCCAAATATGAGATTCCAGAAGTAATGGCAGATCTTACTTTAAGTTATACCGTTAATAATGAAGGCGCAATCATGATTGACCAGAAACTGATTGCAAAGGCTTGTAAAGATGCTAAGATGCCTAATCTCTACCGCTATGGAGTGAAACTTGAAATGCCAAAAGAATTTGATCGTATCAGATATTATGGCCGCGGTCCTTTTGAGAATTATGCAGATAGAAATACTTCATCTTTTATTGGATTATACAACCAGAATGTGGCCGAACAGTATTATCCATATATTCGCCCGCAAGAGTCGGGTAATAAAACAGGACTACGATGGTTGTCCATTCTTGGTAGAAATTCCCAAGGCATCAGATTCTATAGTTCTCAACCTTTGTCAGCATCAGTTCTTGAATATGAATTGGAGATGTTGGATGACGGAATGGCAAAAGAACAAAGACATTCACCAGAACTTATCAAATCAGGACACACAACAGTTTGTCTTGATTTAAAACAGCAAGGATTAGGATGTATTGATAGTTGGTATTCTATTCCAAAAGAAGAATATCTTTTACCATATGGGGATTATAATTTTACTTTTATCATTGAACCATATTATTTATTATAGAATGATTCATTTATTATTTTAGTGTGTTGATATGTCATTTAAGGCATTATTTGCCTGGTATGTTTAGCCGTAGTTGGTATAACTACGGCTTTTTTAAATCTAGAAAGATGTTATAATCAATAGACAGTTTTCAATAAAGACTTGGAATCACCATCAGCCCAGTGAAAATTGCCAAAAATCAAGACATTTTGGCAATGTCGCAAACTGGAGTTTGGTTTGATTTTCTCTGGTTATTCGCCAAATTTACCTCTATTTGTGGGGAGATGTGTATGGGCGAGATTTAGTGACTGATTGATATGCAATAGGGGCATGCCCCTGGCGAAGTACTGAAAATCCAGCAAATCTCCGTTCTGGTTTACTAGGATGGCGGTTTGTTTTATGTCTTCTCCTTTGCGATGCCGTCCTTTGCATCCTGCCGCTGAACTCTGAAAAACCACTGAGCATATTGAGACCTAAAATCGTGCTGACCTCTGAGTTCTCGTTGGGCTGGGCAGGAAAAACGCTCCGAATCCAGCTCAGTTCTTTCGGTTTTGTGCCTTTGCAAACGGAATGTGGCGATATGATTGCAGTTAAGCATATCGATGTGTGGATTTATGGGCATTCCCATATGAACATTCAGACGGAAATGATTGTAGATGACCGGTATTTCGGCCGGTTTCTTATAAAGTCTGGTGGGTGTGAAACTATAAAGGGATGTTTTGATAGATATCGAAGTATATCGCTAATTATCCATATATGGATTTAATAAGTAATATATTTTCCTTCACTGAAAATTAACGAAGTATGGATTATGGAGAACTTTCGGAGTCGGACATCATCGCGATATTGGGAGAGTGTTTCCGAAAATCGGAAAGTCTTTCTTCAAACATATGTTTCAATTCAATGACGAGATTATTTACTGCTTCATGAAAAGATTACGATTTCTCAATAAGATTCTACAGAATATTTCGTATCTTTAAAATTCTGTTAAGCAACTGAAAAGAAACCGATGCGGAGAATTATGCTGAATACAAAACTTGCCCCTCCCCCTGAATAATCCTGGAGTTTCGGGGGCGGATATTGGGTCAGCTCATTCAAGGATTCTTGCTGTCATTGGCACGAAATTGACTTTCCATCGACAGAGCTGAAAGGGAATTTTCCAACGCTTTTTTTGTATTGTTGAAATGATGAAATAATCGGGGGCCTTGCTGGAGACATATTTTACTTGAAAGGCACCATTGCGCCGATGAACAGCTTTTGGAAGTAGGCATCGCCGAAAGCAATGCAAAGCACATTCATACGAACATTCAGGCAGAAATCGAGAGAACTGGAATTGTCAGCAGTCAGCTAGGATATATGTTCCGTGATGAGCATATTATTGGAGGCTTTGACCCAGGAAAGTTTAATGAAATATAAAAGTGAAAGATATGGACAAGATAATGTTCAATAAGGAATTTTTTGCCGGATTGGCAAAGAAACATGGTCTGTATTCTACCATGTTCAAGAATCTTGGACATGGACATGGCACGGAAATAATTGTAGAGGAAAAGTATTTCGACCGGCTTGTGCAGATCCAGAATAAGTTGGAACGTTTCAGTGTGATGGGGGACGACGAAAAGCGTGCCTTCTATCTGGTTGTACCTAGACCTTCTCCTGAGGAGTGGGGAAATTGTGACGAGGATATCGCCTTAGGTGAGTATGAAAGCAGGAAAGAATGGTTGGAAAATTGGGAAGACATGAATCCATCTGAATTTAAGTGGGTTCATTTCATTTCCGGCAGGTACAAGGAAACCCGGACTTTATTATTCAGTACTGGCGCGTTGAGTTATTTCACTATTTCTAATGCTTCTGCTTACGAAAACAGAAGACCGATCAGTTGCAATGAGTACCGCTGGTTTCTGGATGCTATCTTTCCTTATCTGGATGAACTGGTGGATTTGATACAGCAAGACGTAGATGGTTTCAATGATTATGTGGCAGAGCATCTGCCATATAATATCAGAAAGGGTGTGATTTCAAGGAAGATGCTGCATCAGATTCTTCCGGACCGGAAAATCCGAATTCAGGATGAGGCGCTTGCAATCGAGGCTCTGGAGTCTTCCGCTGATGATGCGGTGCCTAGTCCTCTTGAGAAGATGACAATCAGGACTTATTGCAAATATTATCGTATTGCTAATGAGGCTTATGTTCTCAATATGTCAAAAATCGGTGCAGATGTTCATACTACGGTTGTGCCGGATACAATTCCAGAGAACGACAGGGATGTATATTATTATGTACATGCCGGTCTCAAGCATGTCGAGGATGGTTTGGATTATGATTCGCAAGAGGATTTTTTAAAGTTTGCTGTCGGTCACTATTCTGAACTTGGATTTTCCCGGATAAACATATTGGCTTCAGACAATTTTGGACCTGGATGGAAAATCGTGGTATCAAGCAGTTATTCTGCATATGCTGATACGGCCATCGATGTCGCGACTGCACTTTATAGGGCCGGAACACCTTTGTATGTCATGTATGCAGACAGATATTTGCAACTCATACGTGAAGAGGGGAATGTCAGGTTTGTTTCCTGTTCATTCCATGACTACATGAGCCACCACGAGGAGGCGTCGGTCATGACGTTACCATCAGAATACCAATGCCGGAAGTACCCAGAGGAAGGAATAGATATAGAGCAGTATGAGAAGATAGTCTCCTCTGCACATTGGGAGGAGGAAGAAAGGTTATTGCTCTGCAGATGACGTCATTTGAAAGCGCATTTTTTAGAATGATCTCCACTTTTCTTTGCACTATGCTGAGAAGTTATTTCCAAAATGTTCACTTTCAGAGGTCCCCTTGAGAAGCGTGTGTGTTTGCTTCTGACATGTCTTCGAAAGTTTATATAATCTGTTGGGAAATATATTACTAATTATGTAAATATATGGATTTAACAAGTAATATATTTACCTTTATTGAAAATTAAAGAAGTATGGGCTACAGAGAACTTTCGGAACCGGACATCATTGCGATATTGGGAGAGCGTTTCAGGGAATACCGTTTGAATTGTCAAATGACACAAAAGGAACTTGCTCAACATGCAGGTGTCTCTTCCAAGACATTGAGTGCTTTCGAATCCGGTAAGAGCTGCAATATCACCATGCAGAATTTCTTGTCATTGCTGAGAGGTATCGGAATGCTTGACCGGATTGAAGAAGTCCTGCCGGAATTACCACCTTCTCCATATGAGTCCGAAAGGAAAACCAGGAAGAATGGCCGGACAAGACATAATTCCAAAGAGGAATAATCATGAGAAACGAACATATCATAGTAAAATTGTGGGGGCAGGAGGTTGGCCGATTGATGTGGGATGAGAAGAAAAGTCTTTCAATATTCCAATTCAACCGTGATTTTTTGAAAAACGGCTGGGATGTTGCGCCTTTGTGTCATCCTAAAAACCAACCATCTTCCATGCAGGCTTTTTGGGGGGACAGAGGTCGTCTCTATCAAGGTCTTCCGCCCTTCATCGCAGATTCATTGCCTGACTCCTGGGGAAATATGGTATTTGAACAATGGGCTCGAGAACAAGGTATGAAACGATTCAATCTGAATTCGTTGGAAAAGTTGACCTATATAGGAAGAAGGGCGATGGGTGCTTTCGAGTTTGAGCCGGAATCTCATCAGGTTCAGGAGACCGGAAACCTGATGATTCAGAAACTTGCCCAGATTCAAGGACTTGTGTGCGAAATATGAGGTCGCACCCTATTGGATCAAATTCATAGGTGAAACCTTGCTGGAACTTGCCCCGTATGAATTCAAGGACCTTTTTGACGATGCTGTCACTGCACCTCGATTTGCGGAACCAGTCTGAAAAGCAGATGCAGGAGCTGGTTGAAGCGTATATCTTTCCAAAATTGAAACTCTGACTCCGTGACCTCATAGGAGGCAAACGAAGGGCCAGTTGAAAAATATATGATTTTGTAGAAAAATTCTTATATTTGTGCCCGAATTCGGAAATCCGACGGATGTCGGTCGTGTATTCTAGGTCAACCACGTATAAAAACAGGAATAATATGCAGGAAAAAGTATCCGTACCTTTCATGCTGCTCGGCATTCTGTTCAATGTATGTCTCATTGCAGCCAATCTACTGGAAACGAAGGTGATTCAGATCTTCGGCCTCTCCCTTACGGCAGGGGTAATCGTGTTTCCGGTATCTTACATCATCAACGACTGTATCGCTGAAGTATGGGGATTCAAGAAAGCCCGTTTCATTATCTGGAGCGGCTTCCTGATGAACTTCTTCGTCGTGTCCTTGGGACTGATTGCAGTAAACCTTCCGCCGGCTCCGTTCTGGGACGGTGGCGAGCATTTCAATTTTGTATTCGGTATGGCGCCTCGTATAGTCGTAGCAAGTCTATCGGCATTCCTGTTCGGATCATTTCTGAATGCTTATGTGATGAGCAAGATGAAAATAGCTCATCAAGGACGGCATTTTTCGTTGCGGGCGATCGTATCTACCATTGCTGGAGAAACGGCAGATTCATTCATTTTCTTTCCTATCGCCTTTGGCGGTCTTATCGCATGGAAAGAACTTCTGATCATGATGCTGATTCAGATTGTCCTGAAAACTCTTTATGAAGTGGTGATGTTGCCTGTTACTCGTCGTGTCGTGAACTTTGTAAAGCGAATAGACCATAATGACGTCTATGACAATGACATTTCTTACAGCATCTGGAATGTCAAGGAATTGTAAGTTATTTATCTTTATACTATGCAGAATCATGCAGCCCTTGTGGTGTTCAGCGGCGGACAAGATTCCACCACATGCCTTTACTGGGCAAAAAGCAAGTTTGAGCGAGTTGTGGCTCTCAGCTTCATCTATGGTCAGAAACATCAGCAGGAAGTCGAGTATGCGGCGGCCATCGCTCGGAAGGCCGGAGTGGAATTTCATGTGAAAGACGTTTCCTTCATTGGCAGTCTGGGGCATAATGCCCTGACGGATTCTTCAATGGTGATGGACCAGCAGAAGCCGGCTGACAGCGTCCCGAATACCTTTGTACCAGGTCGGAATCTTTTCTTTCTCAGCATCGCGGCGGTCTTTGCCCGAGAACTCGGAATTCATCATCTCGTGACCGGTGTGTCCCAGACCGACTTCAGCGGTTATCCGGATTGCCGTGACAGTTTCATCAAATCTCTGAATGTTACGCTCAATCTTGCGCTGGATGATGATTTTGTCATCCACACGCCTCTGATGTGGATAGATAAGGCGGCGACCTGGGCGCTGGCAGATCGTTTAGGAGTGCTTGACATCATTCGTCACGAGACCATCACCTGCTATAATGGCATTCCCGGTGACGGCTGTGGGCATTGTCCTGCCTGCAAGCTTCGTCGGGAAGGATATGAGAAATTTCTAGCGGAAAAATCAGAAAAGAAAACAATATGAAAGAATTGAAAGATCAGCTTTCCCTGTTGGGACGCAAGACTGAATATAAGCAGGATTATGCTCCGGAAGTACTTGAAGCCTTTGACAACAAGCATCCGGAAAACGATTATTGGGTACGTTTCAACTGCCCGGAATTCACAAGTCTATGTCCGATTACCGGCCAGCCGGATTTCGCTGAAATCCGAATCAGCTATCTCCCGGATGTCAAGATGGTGGAAAGCAAGAGTCTCAAACTCTATCTGTTCAGTTTCAGAAATCATGGTGCCTTTCACGAAGATTGCGTGAACATCATCATGAAGGACCTCATCCGTCTGATGGATCCGAAATATATCGAAGTGACAGGTCTCTTCACCCCTCGCGGCGGCATCTCCATCTATCCGTATGCCAATTATGGCCGTCCGGGTACGAAATACGAGCGTATGGCAGAAGAAAGATTGCTGAGGCACGAGTAGGAGAGGGGCAAGCCATCAGTTTAAAAGTAGAAAAGCGATGACGAGCGGGGTGATGTATTCCTTGAGCGCCTCCTTGAGTACCTTGATGACCTTCTGGCAATCTCCTTGTAGGTCATTCCTTTCACGCGGTTGCAGATGAAGTAGTCATAGCTGCTCTCATCCACCTCTTCCCTCGATCTGTTGAGAATGGACTGGATCTCGTCGGCCTGTACCTGGTCGGCGAGGAAGTTCTTGTCCAGGACTTCGATATCCGCATCGGTGATGTGCCGGAAACGGACCTCGGTCCGGGCCCTTCTTCTGAGCTCGTCGATGCAGGTCCCCCTGAGAATCTTGTAGAAATAGGAATAGATCGACTCCAGTCAAGGTCTATTGTATTCCTGATGAAGATTTATTCTTGAATTTTGTCCATGGTCACATTAAAACAAATCTCTTCGATGGTAGCAAGTCTCTGAAGATAGATGAGATGAGCGATCAGAGCATTTCATTGGAAAACGATAAGTACAAGATCGATGTAGTCACTTCAGAGGATAGGATATCCCTGTTTGAGAAGGCTGTTCCCGTAAGCCCTGCTAAATATGCGCAAATGATCAGGGAGTTGTCCGATTGTAGGTGAAAAGTTCATTCTAAGATCTGAGGTTATCAATGAGTCCTTCTTTGTGGAAAGAAATTCTAACTTTATTTTTACAAGACAATGAAAAGAATAATTTTTATATTAATGCTTTTTGCCATGACCTCTTGTGATCCTGCAAAATATTTGGACAAGTATGATAGCGAATGGTATGTAAAGAACAATACATCTAAAGTCTTGACAATTACAGCGGATGTAGGACTTTATAGAAATATAGATCATGACATCCTTTTTCCAGGTGATTCAATTTCCATAATTCGTTTTGGCAAGTTTTCGTATCTGGAAGAATATCCGGCTTTCAGTGATTTTCCAGAATGTGAAAATGTACATGTAGAAGTGTATTCTGAGAATGGAGACCTTATGCTGAGTTGGGAAAATAATACGGAAACTGGCAAGCAGAGTGATTTCTTCAAAGAAGAATCATGGAGATACTTCCATACAGAAGACTTTTCTCGGATGTGGTGGGTATATGACATCAATCCAGAAGACCTTGACGCCAGCATGAAGGAATAATTTTAATATACCTTAAGTTTAGGGAGTTTAACCACAATGTCGCGGTATTT
>JAHHQS010000042.1 GCA_020026285.1 Parabacteroides sp.
AAATCTCAATTAGTAATTAATCAAAAACTGTAAACCATTTCCAGTAAAGGTCAACGATACAAGATTTTATAAAAAAGATGCCTCGTTTTCTTGAAAAGTTTTGATGTTTTTCGAAAAGGCTTTGATGTTTTTTATCAGTGATTTAAGTAAACAAAAAGCTCATACTTATAAATCTATTTTCAATATCATACGAGAAACTCGTATATATCAAAAGATAGAAATAAGTATGAGCTTTAGCTTTATAACCAATTATACATTGGTTATTATTTATCTAATATCAATTATTCCATACCTGGATTTTGTACCATTGCAGGATTTCTATTGATTTCATCACGTCTAATAGGACCAAAATACAACTTATTATCCCATTTTCTTGCTTCACGATAAGTCAAGTTTGTTACGAAATATTGATAATCCCAAATATCCGGATTCTGTACATAAGGCGCAGCAGCAGTTTTACCTGGTTTTAAACGAGCTACGACAGCAATACCAGTCAATGGTTTTGACATAACTTCAGGAGCAATCATCCAACGACGAATATCATAATATCTGGAATCTTCGTATGCCAATTCCTCACGACGTTCTACCTGAATAAATTTACGCAAATCTGCTTGAGTAAATCCTTGTTTACGAACAGCCAATGTTGATTTGGTATCAGGCATTCCGATACGACCACGTACAGCATCCAGATAGCTTGCAGCTTCATCCAACTTATTCAATTCAATACAAGCTTCAGCAGCAATCAGATACATTTCAGACAAACGCATGAATGGATATGGACAAGTCTGGAACATAGATTCAGAAGCCTCAAAAGATGTATCAATCAATTTCTTTTCAAGATAGCCAGTGAATGAACCATTCCAGTCTTCAACTGAAGAACGACGTGTATCAACACCATTTACGCCCTTGAAAGCAATTGATTTAGTTGAATTTCCTGAATTATCAAAAGCAACCTGTGCTTCAACATCAGTGCCACCCTCTGACAATTCATAATAACCCATCTGCAAAGTTCCTAGTGGAGTTGGATCAAAAGCTTTAGAATCGGATGGACGAGGTCTACCCCACTCAGCACCATCATAACCAATTGTTGCATAGAATCTTGGTTCTCTGTTTAAATATGGATTTTCTGTTGTAGATTCTCCCGCTTTCAACATCTCAGTACTTAAAGAACCATCTTCCATTTCAAAAGACATAACCAAATCGTTAGTAGGAGTTACACCAGCCCAGTTATGATAACCATTAGGACCATGACAAAGAGCTACACGATTTCGAACGTTATTATCAGCATTCTGAGATTTATTAACAAATTGTTTAGTAAAAATCAATTCAGCATTATTTGTTGTAACAATCTTATGAAATTTTTCACTAATTTCTTTTGTTGTACCTGCATTACAATCAATCAATGTATATACGCCACTGTTAATTACCTGCTTTGCAAAAGTCAATGCTGATTCATACAATGCTTTTCTATCACCATTATACTGGTTGCATTCCAATGTATTAACAGTACGATCTGCATACAAAGGACTTGCAACATGCAAACACATACGAGCCTTCAATGCAATAGCCGCACCTTTTGTTGCACGTCCCAGATCAGCTGCAGAGACCTGCTCTGGCAATAATTCGATAGCCTGATCCAAATCTGATAAAATAAAGTCCAGACATTCTTTCATATTACTACGAGGTAATGAAAGATTAGAAGCTTCTTCTATTGTATAAACCTTATCTACAATTGGCACACCACCATAACATCTAACCAACTGAGAATACAAAAATGCTCTCAAAAACAATGTCTCACCTTTCAACATTTTTGTACTATAACCCACCTTTTCAGGAACATTATCTATATTCGCCAATACTAGATTTGCACGATAGATACCTTTATAACAATCCTTCCAATGGAACGGATTATTACCATTCTCATACCATTGTATATCACTACCAGATACAGCTGTTTCATTAACAGCCTTACAACCGTAATTGTGTGTAAAATATGCGTCATCAGTTAATGCAGAAGTATTAATTTCTTCCGAACCATGTCTAACATATGAGTAGATATCATTAACTACTGTCTGAACCAAACCTGCATCAGACCACACCGCATTTTCATCGTACTGATCTTCTGGTGTTAAATCCATGAAATCGGAACAAGAAGACGCAAATACAGACATTACTAAACCTAACGTAACTGTACTATATATATTTTTAAAAAACTTTTTCATATTGCTATAATATTAGAATGTTGCTTGAACACCAAAATTAACAATTCTTCTTAATGGATATGCTTCCAAATTGACATCTCTCTGTTCTGGATCAGCATCTTTTACACCATCAATACAAAAGACGTTACTTGCATTAGAATAAATTCTCAATTTTGAGAAACCAACCTTTTTCAATCCTTCATTATTAAATGTATATCCCACTTCCAGATTCTTTAAACGCAAATAATTTGCATTTCTCAAGAAATGAGTGTTACGATTTACAATCCAATACTGATTTTCTCTTTCATATGTACGAGGACCTGATGCATCAGGATTATCTTCAGTCCAACGTTCATCGTAGTAGCTCTTCAGGAAGTTACCAATTGTACCAGACCAGGTCTGAATGTAAACCTGTCCACCTGCTGCACCTTGGAACAAAGCCATCAAATCCCAACCTCGCCAATTCAAGCCAAGAGTCAAACCTCCAACGAAACGAGGTTCAGATGTCTTATCTTGACGAACACGGTCATCAGCATTGATTTTACCATTACCATCAACATCTTTGAAGCGAATATCACCTGGGCGAGCACCTTCCCAATGAGGATAAGCATTAACTTCTGCTTCATCACGGAAAATACCATCAGCAATATAATACATTTCTGAGCCTACAGGCATACCCGTTGAAACCTGATATGAAGGAACACCTGGAGTTTCATCCCAGAACAAAATCTTATTCTTTGCATAAGTCATATTGAATGACAAAGAATAACCAACTTCACCTACATGATCATTCCATCCCAACAACATTTCAAAACCTCTATTCTTCATTTCACCAATATTTTCACGAGGTAATGTAATACCTGTAATTTCCGGTAATGAAGCATTTCTAGAGATCAACATATCTGTACGTTTATGATAGAAGAAATCACTCTCTAAAGATAATCTATTATTTAAGAATTTGAAGTCCAAACCAACATCATAAGTCGTACCTACTTCCCATGTAATACCAGCATTAGGAGTTCTAGTTGGGTACAATCTCTTATATTCAATACCTCCGAAAACACTTCCGGCATTATTAAATCCATAAGTATTTAAATATTGAATAGATCTATCATAACTACCCCACGCATCCAACAAAGCATCATTACCTGTTTGAGAGACAGAACCTCTCAGTTTGAAATAATCGATAAATGGAACATTATCTTTCCACCAGCCTTCTTCAGAAACGCGCCATGCAGCAGAAACACCAGGGAAGAATCCATAACGTTTGTTTTTAGGGAAACGATAAGAACCATCAGCTCTCCATACAAATTCGAACAAATAACGTTCCAAATAATTATAAGACAGACGGCCGAAATAGTTTAAACGTGATTCATTCCATGAAAAACCATTTGCCTGAACACCCTCTTCTGCACCCAAGTTCAATTCGGGTTTAGCATCAGAAATAAATCCTTTACGAAAAGCAAAAGTCTCTTCATAATGCTTTTTTTGTCCTTCAACACCAAAAGTAGCACCAATTGTATGTGATCCAAATGTATTATTGTAATCAATCATGAAATTGGCCATCCAATCTGTTTGTTCAACATGTTTACGCTCCAATTGAGGTGATTCCAACCAACGTTTTGCACCACTCAATCCGGAACTATCATAATGTACTCCATCCCATGAATATAAATAAACAGGGCGTTCAAATTTATGACGGTTTTGGAAATGGACATCATAAGAAGCATTACCTCTTAAAGACAAACCTTCCACCCAAGGAATCTTCACATTCACAGATGCATTATTTTGGATATAATAATCTTTATAACGGTCTTTACCCGCAGCATCTGTACAAGTTATTGCAGGATTATCTCCACGTTCCAAGTCTGGTCCAGGTTCACCTGTCGGCCAGAATGCTACCTGTGTTGGTTTTCCACGACGGATACCAGAATATATACTTCCAGCACTTTTTGCGGGATAATTCGTATTTTCATATCGAGCAGTAGTTCCTACCTGGAAATTAACATATTCACTTGTCTTGATATCCAAGTTAGTTCTTATACTATACTGATCATATCTATTTTGTGAATTCTTATACAAACCATCTTCACCGTTAGCAGCTAAATTCACATAATATTTAACATTTTTTGTACCACCGCTTACGCCGACATCTGCTCTATAAACAGGAGATGCTTTTTTCAAAACAGTGTCAAACCAATCTGTGTCAGGATGTCCCCAAGGATCTTCACCAGTCTGGAACATTCTTAAATCTTCATCAGACCATGTACCTGGATTGATTTCATTTACCATTGTTGCATATTCAAAGGCATTAGCCATCTTTGGCAATCTACTTGGCTGAGAGAAACCAGTACTTGCATTAAATGAAACAGTTGGTTTTCCTTCTTTACCACGTTTAGTTGTAATCAAGATAACACCATTGGCAGCACGAGCTCCATAAATAGCAGCTGATGCATCTTTCAAAACAGACATGGATTCGATTTCATTTGGATTCAAACGATTCATACCACCATCACGATCGGGAATACCATCAATTACTATCAACGGATCTTTACTTCCTAAAGAGTTTGTACCACGAATACGGATAGTTGTTCCACCGCCACCCGGTTCATCAGCAGTTTGAAAACCAATAACACCTGGCATACGACCAACCATAGCGTTAGTCAAATTTGATGTAGGAGATGCTTTCAACTCTTCACCAGAAACACTTGCAACAGATCCTGTTACTGTAACTTTCTTCTGAACGCCATAACCAACGACTACAACTTCTTCAAGCTTTTCTGAATCTTCGCTCAACGTAACGTTTATTTGAGTTTTGCTACCGACTGGCATTTCTATGGATTTATATCCAATATAAGAAATTTGCAGTACAGCATTAGCAGGGACATCTGGAATAGAGAATTTTCCATCCAAATCTGTGATAGAACCAATAGTAGTTCCTTTAACAATTACGTTAGCACCAATGATAGGAACACCTGTTTTATCAAGGACTGTTCCTGTTACTGTTTTACCCTGCTGGGTAATAGATTTCATTGTGTTTTCAGAATCAAAATTTTCTGCATTTACACTTAAAACAGATAGAGCCGGAAGCATTAAACATAATGTAGAAATCCGAACAATCCTACCTGAATTAGAAAAAGGTTGACATTTGTTTTTCATACCAACTCATTTATTAGAAATAGGAAAATAATATTTACTGCAAGGTTGTAAGTCTACTGGTAATAAGCATTTTAACAATCCTTAAAAGCAAAAGAGCACGACCTTACTTTCTTACAAATGTAACAAATTAATTTTTCTATAACAAGAAATATTTTTTCAACATTTAACCTTATATAACTTTATTAATAACAGAAAAAATATATAAGAGCATGAAACTTCAATCTCAATAAGCAAAAAGTAATTTAAATTTATATTTTAATAACCAATATTAATATTTCGCTTAATTAAGTGTTCCAAATACTCAACAAAAAAAATATTTCACATTTTTACTCGCTTAAGTTTTGATTTATTACTTTTGCATCAAATTTTCGACAAATGATTTACAAATGGAATTCAAGAACTGAATTATTATTAGGAAAAGACAGAATGGAATATTTATCTAACTGTCATGTTCTAATAATTGGACTTGGAGGTGTGGGTGCCTATGCCGCAGAACAAATCTGTAGGGCAGGAATAGGAGAATTAACGATTGTAGATGCAGACACTGTCAACTCTAGTAATATTAACAGACAATTACCTGCATTACATTCGACTTTAGGTAAACCAAAAGCAGAAGTTGTAGCATCCAGATTAATGGATATAAATCCACAGTTAAAGCTTACGGTTATTAATGAATTTATAAGAGATGAAAAAACTGAAGAGATTCTCGATAAAGCAAAATATAATTTTATTGTTGACGCTATAGATTCTCTTAGTCCTAAAGTCTTTTTATTATATCACGCTTATAAACGTCATATACCGATTATTTCATCCATGGGTGCAGGAGCTAAGATTGATCCGTCGCAAGTATCAATTACAGATATATCCAAGACCACTAATTGCGCTTTAGCTAGAGCTGTCAGAAAAAGATTAAGAAGCTTAGGTGTAAGCAAGGGGATTCCGACAGTTTTCTCTAAAGAAATGGCAAATCCTGATGCAGTCATTGAAATTGATAATGAAACATGTAAACGAACAACAACTGGAACAGTTTCGTACATGCCTGCTATTTTTGGATGCTATTTGGCTTCATATGTCATTAATCATATATAAATTGGAACTTATTAGTTTTCACTATGATGCAAGTTATGATTACAGCGAAAGGAATAACAAAGAATTTTGGTAATCTTCAAGTTTTAAAAGGAATTGATCTTACCATCAATAAAGGAGAAATTGTATCTATAGTAGGACCTAGCGGAGCAGGAAAAACAACACTTCTTCAGATATTAGGGACTTTGGATAAACCTAATTCAGGTTCATTACTTATTAATGATACGGATGTTTCAAAACTTTCAGAAGAAAAGCTTTCAGCCTTCCGCAATTTAAATATTGGTTTTGTATTCCAATTTCATCAGCTCTTACCGGAATTCACAGCACTGGAAAATGTTATGATTCCTGCACTCATTGCTAAAGAAAAAAGCTCTACTGCTGAAAAAAGGGCTAAAGAGATATTAAGCTTTCTGAGCTTGAGCGAGCGAATGAATCATAAACCAGCAGAACTTTCAGGAGGTGAGAAACAACGTGTTGCTGTTGCAAGAGCTTTAATAAACAACCCAAGTGTTATTTTAGCAGATGAGCCCTCTGGAAGTCTTGACACAAACAATAAAGAGGAGCTACATGCTTTATTCTTTGAATTAAGAGACAAAATGAATCAGACTTTTGTTATTGTCACACATGATGAACAATTAGCAGAACAAACAGACAGGACTATTCATATCAAGGATGGTCTAGTCATCTAATTTATCACACTTTACTTATAATATTAATCATGTCAAAAAACAGAGTAACTTTTGGAAGTAAAATAGGAACCATTCTAGCAACTGTTGGTTGTGCCGTAGGACTTGGAAATATCTGGAGATTTCCTTATATGCTTGGAGAGAATGGTGGAGCTGCTTTTCTTGCCGTTTATATCGTTTGTATCATACTTATAGGAATACCTGTTATGATGACAGAGTTCTTTATCGGAAGAAAAACTCGTAGTAATGCTGCCCGGTCATTTAAAATCCTTGCTCCTGGAACAAAATGGTGCATGATTGGATATGCTGGAGTTCTAACAGCTTTTTTTATTCTCGGCTTTTATTCGGTTGTAGCAGGCTGGACACTGGAATATATCGTTCAATCCATCACAGGATCGTTTGATGGAAAATCCGCATCGGACTTTGCTTCTGAATTCTCTGCTTTTTCATCCAATCCTTATCGTCAGATATTCTGGACTATAGCATTTATAACACTCACTCATGTGGTTATTACTTTTGGTGTAGATAAAGGAATAGAAAGAGCATCCAAAGTTATGATGCCACTTCTTTTCATAATCCTTATGGCCCTATGTATTCGTTCAGTAACACTTCCAGGAGCCGTTGAAGGTCTGAAGTTCCTTTTCAATCCTGAGTTAGAGAAATTAACCTCTTCGGTAGTTTTAAGCGCAATGGGACAAGCCTTTTTTTCTTTAAGTATTGGAATGGGGTGTCTAATTACTTATTCCTCTTATTTTGAAAAAACAAGTCGCATCCAAAACACCGCTATTCAGGTGGCTATTCTTGATACATTCGTAGCAATACTTGCCGGGATTATGATTTTCCCTGCAGTTTTCAGTTTCGGTATCGAACCGACAGCCGGTCCGGAATTAGTATTTATAACATTACCTAATGTATTTGCCCAATTACCATTTGGAGCAGTCTGGTCCTTCATATTCTTTATCCTGTTAGCTTTGGCAGCACTTACATCTACCATTTCCTTACATGAAGTTGTAACAGCTTATGTCCACGAAGAATTTAATGTTACCAGAAAAGAAGGGGCACGAATCATTTCAATAGGTGTTATCATTTTAGGTATTTTCAGTTCTCTTTCTTTAGGCCCGTTAAAAGAATGCACCATATTTGGAATGAGCTTCTTTGATTTTCTTGATTACTTCACAGCCAAACTCATGATGCCACTTGGAGGAATGATGATTTGTATTTTTGTTGGCAGATATATTGACAGAAATGTATTAAAAGACGAACTGACCAATCAGGGTACAATTCATTTTTACTTGTTTAATATTTACACATTTATCATCAAATATCTGGCGCCTGTAGCAATAGCTCTGATATTTGTTAACGAATTAGGATTAATTGACTACCTTCGCAAAGTGATTTAAGTAACAAATAGTTGCTTAAGCTTAGAAGGTTTATATTATGACAAAAGATAAATTAATGTCGCCAAGTTTCTGTTATATCTTGGCGGCAAATTTCTTGCTATTCTTTGCGTTCTATCTCATATTGCCTATACTGGCTTTTTATTTACAGGAAGGATTTTCAGCCGGAAAAGGTATGATAGGCTTTGTTCTTTCGTGTTATACCATAGCCGCTTTATGTATCCGTCCTTTTTCCGGATATTTATTGGATACCTTTTCCAGACGGCCTCTATATCTTTTAGCCTATTTCATATTCATATCCATTTTTGGCGGTTACATTTTAGCCACCAGTCTTACCCTGTTTATTGCACTAAGAATTGTGCATGGAATTGCATTCGGTATGGTTACAGTAGCAGGGAATACCATTGCTATAGATATTCTTCCTTCTTCGAAACGTGGGCAAGGTCTTGGTTTCTATGGATTATCCAATAATATAGCCATGAGTTTTGGACCAATGACAGGATTATTCATGCACAATACTTTTTCTTACGAGATTATATTCATGACTTCTCTATTGGTCGGTCTGATCGGTTTGATTATGGCTTATATGGTCAAAACACCATATAAACCTCCTGTTGAACATATTCCAATCTCATTGGATAGATTCTTCCTAAAAAAAGGAATTTGGGCAGGAATCGCTTTATTATTGCTTTCTATTCCTTACGGAATGACAACTTCGTATGTAGCCATGTATGCACAGGAAATCGGGATTGAAGTAAACTCCGGACTTTATTTCACTTTCATGGCCGGGGGACTAGCAGTTTCCCGTTTGATTTCAGGAAAACAAGTTGATAAAGGACGAATTACCAAAGTAATCATATGGGGTATGTATTTAGCTTGTATAACTTTCTTTGCACTTGCTGCTTTAAATTACATAATGCAACTAAATCACACTTTAGGTTCTTACTTATACATAGCTATCGCTCTGTCTCAAGGTATTGCCTTTGGTACCATGTTCCCTGCATTCAATACATTATTTGTCAATTTAGCTCCGCACAGCCAACGAGGGACTGCCACTTCAACTTATCTGACAAGTTGGGATATCGGACTTGGTTTCGGATTAATGACCGGAGGAAGTATAGCCGGAAGATTTAATGGTTTTGACGCTGCATTCTTTTTCGGGGCTTGTCTGACTGTTATATCAACTGCATTCTTCATATTGAAAGCAGGACCGCATTTTGATAAAGAAAAACTAAGATAAAACAAATGAAAATAGTAGCTGATAATACAATCCCTTTTTTAAAGGGGATTTGTGAGCCTGTTGCTGACATATCTTATCTTCCAGCTAAAGGCTTCACCCCAGAATCGATTAAAAACGCCGATGTCCTAATAGTTCGCAGTATTGACAAATGTACAAAAGACCTGTTATCAGGTACTGATGTCAAGTTAATTACTACCGCAACAATCGGTTTCGACCATATAGACATCCATTATTGCGAACAAAACAATATTACCTGGAAAAATGCTCCAGGTTGTAATGCCCCTTCTGTTGCACAATACGTCATGTCTTCGCTTATCAATATCAGTTTACGTAAAGGAGAACCTTTAAAAGGTAAGACCTTAGGGATAATTGGTGTTGGTCATGTAGGGAAACAGGTGGAGAAATTAGCTCACTTGTTTGGAATGAAGATACTTCGTAACGATCCTCCACGTGCAGAATTAGAAGGTCATGAACAATTTGTTTCTATCGATGAACTATTATCTGAATCGGATATTATTACATTACATGTACCCTTCACAAAAGAAGGGCTTTATCCAACCTATCATTTAGCAGATGAAGACTTTTTCATGAAGATGAAAAAAGGATCCTGGTTTGTGAATAGTTGCCGAGGCAGTGTTCATGACACACAAGCTCTTATTAAAGCAAAAAAGGATGGTATTGTTCATGAGACAGTTATTGATTGCTGGGAAAATGAACCTGCGATCAGTCAGGAACTTTTAGACCTAACGTCTATAGCATCTCCTCATATAGCAGGGTTCTCTGCCGACGGAAAAGCGACAGGAACAAGGATGTGCCTGGAAGAGATACAATCTTTCTTTCATATTCAATTTGACAAACTGAACGAGGTGACTCCCAAGAATCCCGATAATCCAATTATTGACTTAAATCAGTTCACAGATCATCGAATAGAAAGAGCATTCTTAGTCACATTCAATCCGGAATGTATCGATAACCAGCTTCGAAAAGACATTACATCTTTTGAAAGATTAAGAAATAATTACAACCATCCTCGTGAACCCAAAGCATATCAGATTATCAACGCTACATCAGAAGAATCTGAAATATTAACTCAAATGGGCTTCCAAATTCAATTTGAATAAATAAGATCGTTTTCTAAAAATGATACGCTGGCATCAGATCATTAATCAATCAGATACCAGCGTATTCTTTTATATAACTATATAAACAGGATTATTCTTATCCATGTAAAACATTAACCATATCAATTACAGGTAATGGCTTATAATCTCTCCAAGCGCCACGAGTAAAGTCTGGAATATTTACAGAACAACTCTTATTTAAAACAGAACGTTCACTCAATTCAACAATAGAAGACCAAGCTGCACAATCATATACCGACTGATCCAATGGATAACCATTACGCAGGCAATAAATCAATCGCCAGTTCATGATATAATCCATACCGCCATGACCTCCGGCTTTCTTTGCTTCTTCACCAATATAACGAGTTAATGGATGTTCGAACTTCTTCAGATATTCCTTCTGCTGTTGTTCATCCATAAATTTATGAGCCTGAATAGAAATCTTTTCTTCCGGATATTTAACAGCAACACCTTTTGTTCCTTGAACCAGATGTATTCTAGAATAAGGCTGAGGAGTTGTCGTATCGTGCTGAATCAATAGAGTTCTTCCGTTAGCTGTATGAATCAGTGTGTTATTCATATCACCCAACTTATACCTTTCAGACAAAGTAATACGTTCGTCATCCTTCAAATTCTCTTCTGCCCATTTATGCAAGCCAAATTGGTCAGTTGACATAGAAGTCAGATAATCCATTCTGTCACCACGATTAATACCCATTATCTGTGCAATCGGGCCCAAACCGTGGGTTGGATAAGGATTTCCAGTATGGAATTTACTATAACGCAATCTCCAATGTTTGTAATATCCATTAAATTTTTCTCCAGCCAATGTATGAATGTAAGCACCTTCAGTATGAATAATCTCACCAAGTTCACCCTGACGAGCCATATTCAATGTAGCCAGTTCGAAGAAGTCATAACAGCAATTCTCCAACATCATACAGTGTAACTGAGTTTCCTCAGCTTTATCAACCAGAGCCCAGCAATCTTTTACAGTTAATGCAGCAGGAACTTCAATCGTCACATGCTTACCGTGATCCATAGCATACAACGCAATAGGCACATGCAGATTCCAAGGAGTAGCATTGTAAATAAGGTCGATATCATCACGTTCACACATTTTTTTCCAATCTTCTTCTCCGGAATAAACAGCAGCTTCCTTTCGACCATTTTTTCTAAGAACATCTTGCGCTCTTTTTATTTTCTCTTGGTCCAATTCACATAAAGCAACAACCTCTACTCCTTCCATCTGACTGAAATGAGAAAAAGCAGTAAAGCCACGACCAAGTCCCACAATACCAACATGAACTACAGGAAGAGGCTTACAACGAAGATCCATAACACATTTTCCTTTACGAGGAGGAATTTCGTCAATTACGACATCACTTATTGGCGATTGACTTGTAGCAGCCTGAGCTGTTACTGAATTCATTGCTGTTGCGGCACCACCAGCTAATGACCATTTCAAGAAGTTTCTTCTATTCATCATGGACTTATAGATTTATAAATTATCGATTTTCAAATTTAATAACAAAATTTGAAGTCGCAGCAAAAGTTTGTTTTAAAATGCATAAAACAAAACTTAACATTTTTTAGATTCATATATATTGACAAATATATTGACAAGTCTTACCTTTGCATCGTGGTTTTTTCATAATAGTATTAGATTTAAGGTTAACAAAGTTGGTTAGGGGTTGTCGTGAGACAACCTTTAATTATTTATATACTTTTCTTATTGAATTCACAAATTACACATTTCTTAATAATCGACTAAAAAGCAAAGGTTTATCAAGTTTCGGTTTCCTATAAGTGTAAACATTTATCATCAAAATATTTCCATAAAAAAAGTTTCATTGTAGTGAAACTTTAGTTTCGGTACTACGAAACTTTGGTTTCATCACAATGAAACTCCATAAATAAAACTTTATTTCTTCAAAAAGTTTCTATTATTTTATCTTTCTTCCAAACAGTTCTATAAAACACGAAACTCTTTATCAAACTGCTGAATTCTTTAATACCAGAATACTTTCAGGTCCCATATTGAATAGTAAATCGACAATACTCAAATTGGGAAGGAAGCCAAAACGTTCTTTAAACACCTGATAATATGGTACAGGAGAAAATGTTTTATCATGAGCTTCGTGTTTTGGACGGATTATTTCCCGATAGTCAGCCGTTACCTCTGGCTGATATTCTGTTGTCTGTACTATTTGGGGTTCCAGACCTATCAAATTACATATAACTTCTCGTAAAGATTCATTGAAGTCCATTAGAAAATCATACTTCTTTTCGTAAAAAGGGGCAAAATCTTCTTCATAATATTCAAAGAAAGGGCTCATTCGGTAGGCAGAAACCAAAGCATTCCAATGCAAGTGACGCCAGTTCCCATGGTCGGAAATCCGAATATCTCGCGTCAAACATTTAGGAGTGTCAGGTTTTACAATAGGAACAGTCAATGATTGTGGTCCATTGGCCGCCGCAATGACACAACGATTACGATAGGTTTGTTTTAAATAATTTTCCTGTGTTTCTAAAAAGAGATGTTCATACGTATACAACTTGGTATATAATTGTACAGGGCCTAAATAGGCTGTTGAAATATAAGCTGTTGAATTCATTTATAGATTTATCTGTTTATACATTTAAAACATTCAGCCTCATGAAAGCAGAACCAACGGAAAAAGATCTTTCCAAGGATATGATCTTCGGGGATGATACCTAAATGCCGGGAATCAATCGCATTATTTACATTATCAGAAAGGAACCAGTAGTAATCTTGCTTGAAGAAGAAGTAATCCATCTGTTTACCATCTTGATAAAGCTTTCCATCTTTAATAACAATATGTCCGTTACTCTCCTTCCGTATAGCCTCTCTACAAACTAACAAAGAAATACTATCCAGTTCGTATGCTCGGTCTTTCTTCGGTACAACAAACTGAAACAACAGCGATGAATCTTTTCTTAAATATCTCTTCATATCAGCAGGCAAATCCTCACGAATCTGATATGCTTCGAAAGCTGTTAGTATACAAGTTATCTTTTCTTTCTGTGATCTGATATTCCTTGGATGGATTTTCAGTTTATTTACTGACTGAAAGAAAACATCTCTAACTTCCGGCTCAACCACATAAGTATTCAAACTGTTCGGAGAATAGGAAAAACTTTTTTCGTTAACCTGGAAAGAAAAAGGACTAATTAAAATAGTATCACCAGGCGTGCCTATACAACGGCTGATGAATTTCGGGGAATCGACAGAATCTTTTCGAAGAGGGCTGTTAAACAAGAAAAGAGAATTCCGTTCAATATCCTTTTTGAAAAACATTTTATCAAGAAGGACGAAATCACCTTTGTGCAAACTTGTTTCCATAGAATCGGTAGTGATATGTAACGATTCAACTACAAACAGTCGACAACCTATCACCAAAGCTATAACCAATAAGGATATGAATAGCCAACAGACTCGTTGCACAAGGTTTATTTTCATAATAATTAAAAAGGATCCATCCGGGACTTAAATTCTAAGCCCCGAGATAGATTTATCTATTATTTAATATTATCGACCCAACGGAACAGACGTTCCCAACGGATTCCGCCATCAAACAGACTACGATCTTTATCTAATGACAACCAGATCATAATAGGTTTACCTACAATATGGTCTTCCGGAACAAAACCCCATGAACGACTGTCTGCACTATTATGACGATTATCACCCATCATCCAATAATAATCATATTTGAATGTATAAGAAGTAGCCTTTTCTCCATTTATATAAATTTCACCGTTCTTTTCTTCCAGTTTATTGTGTTCATAATTTCGGATACAACGGCGATAAATAGCCATATTATCAGCAGTAAGCTGAATAGTAGCACCTTTCTTAGGGATCCAGATTGGGCCATAATTATCACGAGTCCAACCATTATCATAATCAACCGGATAATACATCTGTCCGCCCATGATATCAGGTTCTACAACTACTTTCTTTACAGAAGGAACTTTCTGTACCTGAGCAAGCATGCTTTGTGTCATCGGGAAACGATAAACAGTATTATAGGTTCCGTTAGCATTCGGTTTGAATCCCAGGTATGAAAGAGCATCCAGATCGCCAACAACACAAGGCTGTCCATAAGGCATGTAATCATCTCTACTTACTCCCCACTTACGAAACATTGTTTCTGTAAAAGGAGATTCTGTCTCTACAAAATAGTTCAACTGCATTTCTTTCGGATTCTGAGCAGCTTTACCATTAATATATACCTGATTTGCACGAACGCTCAAACTATCACCAGGAAGTCCGACACAACGTTTTACATAATTCTCACGTTTATCAACCGGACGATACATGATTTCACCAAAACTCTGTTTATTCATAGAGATAGCATCACGACCATACATCTCAACCAATGTATAGTAATCCGGATTCTGCTGTAAAGTAGCAATTGTATCACCAGCAGGGAAATTGAAAACAACAATATCATTACGCTGAACCTTTCCTAAACCGGCTACACGTTTGTAATCCCATTTCGGCCAATCCAGATAGGATTTACAGTTCAATACAGGCAACGTATTCTGAACCAAAGGGAATGATATCGGAGTATTAGGGACTCTTGGTCCATAACTCAACTTGCTGACAAATAAGAAATCACCTACTCGTAAAGATTTCTCTAATGAAGAACTTGGAATTTGATAGTTCTGGAAAATGAACAAATTAATGATATAAACTGCAACTAATGCAAAAAGAATATCATCTATCCAATCATAAATATTACGCAGTTTAGGATTATTTGTCTTTTTCCAGGCACTCCATGGAATGAATTTGGTAAGATAGATATCAACCAATAGAATGATACCTAAAAGAAGCCACGGATTCATCATCCACAGACAGAATAAAGCATAGAGGGTTGTTGCTATTCCAAACTTAACCCACTGTCTGGTTGGAAACTTTTTCATATATGACTTTTTTAGAATTTAAATAAATCGTTCATTCCCAAGAAACCTGACTTGCCGGCTGTAAATTCGGCAGCAACGACAGCTCCCAAAGCAAAGCCTGCACGACTCTTTGCATCATGTTTGATACTGATTGTATCGACATCTGAATCATAAACTATCTCATGAATACCAGGAACTTCGCCTTCACGGATAGAATGAATAGGAATCTGAGTTTCTTTTTCTGCAGTTTCTAACGCCCAACCATCTTTACGGTCTATATTCTCGATGATTCCTTCAGCTAAAGTTATAGCTGTTCCACTTGGAGCATCCAATTTATGAATATGATGAGTTTCTGTTACAGAAATATTATAGTTTGGGAAATTATTCATAATCTTAGCCAGATATTTATTTACAGCAAAAAAGATATTTACACCAATACTATAATTTGATGAGTAAAAGAAAGTTTTACCTTCCGTCTCACATATTTGTTTGATTTCATCAATTCTATCTAACCAGCCTGTTGTTCCTGAAACTACCGGAACGCCGGCTTCAAAACATTTCATATAATTATTAAAAGCTGTAGCAGGAGTGGTAAATTCAATTGCTACATCAGCACTTTTAAAAGCATCCGACTGAAAATCTTCAGGATTATTAATATCTATAATTGAAACGATCTCATGTCCACGACTTAAAGCTATCTGTTCGATAGTCTTTCCCATCTTTCCATAACCGACAAGTGCTATTTTCATTTTTTCTATATTTTATTTCGATTTTACACCTAATTTATTATTATCTCGACGCAAACTTACAAAAAAAAGCAGAGATTCAAGCATCATACCGTTTGAACAATCAACAGAATCTCTTTAGAAACAGCTGATATACGAAAAGATTATATTGCTGTTCTTAAAGTCCAATCCTGACAGGAACAATAGTTTTTCAATTTTAGAAGTACCAGATACGACAATTCCATATAAGAAATCCGACTATCTATTGTATTAATACCCCAGATAGTCGGATTAATCAGTTTTTATTATTAAATAATTCTCTCAACAAAACAAGGCTTACTTATCCATTTGGGCCAAAGCATACTGATAAGCACCTAAAGCGATAGAACGATTAGCTCCTTGCTTTGAAATCATAACTCCGATACGCTTGCAGGGATCATAATCCACCCATTCGTCTGTTCCAGGAATCTGAACCTTTGTTGCTCCACCTTTCAGGAATTCCTGTAATTCTTCCGGATCTTCCAGGTTGAAAGCTTTCATCTGTAAACGATTGAAACGATTTCCATTCATCATTGCTAACGTACCGTTCAACTCACGCATTAATGCAGGCATAAAATATTTGGATGCACCAGATAATCCACCACCAATAGCAACAACTCCGTCAAGTAAAGTTACAGCAGAAGCAATTGCTTCACCAGCCATTTCACCTAATTCCTCGAAAGAAGAAACAGCAGCCTGTTTGTTCCCTTCACGTTTTCCTTCTGCAATATCAAAAATATCTTTTGGAGTCAGATCTGTCTTATCACCAGATAGTTCTGCATAAACACGCTTTACTGCACGGATACTTACGCTTTCCTCTACAATATATTCCGGATATTTCTTATTACGGCAGCACCAAACATCTCCACCGCAACCATTATCTCCAATCAACAACTCATTATTATTAATTACTACTCCGGCACCAAAACCAGTACCTAAAGTAATACCTAACAGATTATGATATTGTTTGCAGCTTCCTGCTTCCTTCAACTTCTGATTAAGCTCGGGCAATGAACCAGCCAAAGCTTCTCCATAAGCGAACAGACTTCCATCGTTATTAATGTAAACAGGAATACCAAAATGTTTATTTAAAAACGGACCTAATGCCACACCTCCACGGAAAGAAGGGAAATTAGGCAGGTCTCCAATAATACCTGCTTCATAATCTGCCGGACCAGGAAAGGCAAAACTAATAGCAACAGGTTCTTCTTTCAACGCTTCTTTTACTTGCGTAAAACCCTTCAACAAGACCTGCAGGCAACCATTCAGATTATTAACTTCTGAACGCAAGGTTATCGGTTCAACTATTTCTTCTCCATCACAGATTGCAGAAAAGACAAGATTTGTTCCTCCTGCATCTAATGTCATCACTATACGATTAACGTTTTTCATCTTATTTTTATTACTGTCTAAAACGGATATAAGCTTTAATAGTTCCACACTCCTTTCCTTCTGAAGCACCATAAGGACGAATAGTATATTCACCTACTGATGCAGGAATAATGAATGTCTCTGCATAATGAACGACATAAGGTTCAAAAGCATCAGTCGGACTTTCCACGATTAATTCATCACCTTCAATGACATTCAAGACATTGACTCCACCATCAGTATGATGAGTTACTTTCTTAGTAAACCAATGACGACGTGTTTCGATGAATTCATTTTCATGTAAACCCGTTCTTTCTTCACGCCACCCATCACCTTCAGCAACAGGTTCAATATGATTTACGAGATTCTCCCTAGTAAAATCAGTCTGACGTTCCCACTGAATAACATGAGAACCATGCTTAATGTTGATTGGACGAGGAAGACCGTCTAAACCTAAACGTCCCCAATCCCATAGTTTAAAAGTAAACAAATTAGGTGTGGCACTGATTTCAAGAACCATAGCACCAGAGCCGGAACAATGTATGGTTCCATTAGGAATCAAGAAATGATCATGCTTCTTAGCAGGCCATCTATTGACAAACTTTTCAGCATCAAATTCTTTTCCTGTTTCCTGAGACTCATTCAAAGCAGCAATCATTTCATCCGGATTAACTCCTGTTTTTAATCCAAGGTAAACGGTTGCCCCTTCGTTAGCGTCTAGTAAATAATAGCTTTCATCCTGAGTATAATAGATACCAAATGTATCACGGATATATTGTGTTGTCGGATGAACCTGTAAGCTCAAGTTTCCCCCTCCTATTGTATCCAAGAAGTCAAAACGAATCGGGAAGTCTGCGCCGAAACGAGATTCAACGGGTCCACCCAACACAGCTTTGGTCTGATTAAAAATCAAATTGTTTGAAGCCATCTCAAAAAGCTCTCCATTCACTTTGAAGAACAAGCTGTTCTCTTCAGGGACACAATCGAAACACCAGCCATAATTCTGTTTTTCAGGATCCAATCCACAAACACTTTTCATCCATTGTCCGCCCCAAGGAGCCGGATCGAAGAAAGGGACCACACGGAATGGTTTGTGAGCAGTCTTTTTCAATCCCTCAAGCATCATTTCTCCAGTAATCATTTTCGGCTGATCAGGGATATGAGTATCCAGCCAATAATCCACTTTTGTCAGAAGCTGTTTCTTCAAAGTATCACAAACAATCCAATCAACAAAATATCCTCTTTTATAATGGTAAGTAGCTCCTTCTTCTCTGTTTTCAACTCCTAATCCGGTAATTTCATGACGACGAAAACGTTGTTGTATTTCCCAACGCGCCATATCGACGTAAATTAATAAATCCGATTCAGGAGCAACGACAGCAGCACCGTTACCATAAACAACAACCAAGCCACTTTGCACCTCAATCTGTTTACGAACAACCTCAACTTTGGCTGAATCGAGGAAATCCGCATAAGTAAAACGAGAACGATAACCGAATAATCTATCATCCGTAATGTACGGATAAGTCATATCCTCAATTTCTTTAACTGATTTAAATACAGATTTTGTATCAATCCAAAGGTCTGCATTCAATTGAGATAATTCCTGTTGTAATTCTTCGTGATGAACACCATGATAACATTCAATCACCACAACGACTGATTTCTTTCCTCCAATTTTTTGATAAGCCTGTTTAATTTCATCACGAACGGCTTTCCATCCTTTCCATAAACCTCCTTCAACTTCGGTAGAAGGATATTTATCATAATTACTTTTTCTCATTATATTCAATTTATCTATTTATTTTCTTCTGCCCAATCATTTAACATCTCAATGGCTTTAGCCAAGACTCCTGCCGAACCTTTAAAATGGCCGGAACCACTCGGCACACCTCCTTGCCCGTACCATTCATAAAATCCTTTATTTTTAATAACCCGATCTATCATCGGACGAATTTCCGCATAAGCTTCTTCTACATATCCATTTGCTATTAATTGCTGAATCATTCGTCCTCCAAACCAAGTCCAGTCTCCTCCATTTTGATAGTTATAGGATTTTGCCATTCCCCCATGAAAAAATCCTTCCGGGTAAGTTGGATAAAGAGTCAATCCAATACTAGGCATTCCCGACAAACGCACATTCTCCAACATCTGAGTATTTACAACAGCAATTTCTTCTTTTGACAAAAGACCAGCCTCTATAGCGACAGCTGTTCCTCCATGATAGTGAATTTCATTTTCATCAAATCCTTCAGGGATAGGAGATTCACCCAAATACAAATGAGGTATAAACTTTTTATGTTCTTCATCCCATAAAAACTTACGTGTATTTTTGGCAATATTCTCTCGAATAATTTTCCATTTATTTAATAGTTCCTTATCATCTGTCATTTCCTGCAAATAATCAAGAGCTATTATAAACATGGCATTGTCGTAAACATCAATAGCCTTAAAAGACAAATCATTCATATCACAACCAAAGTCATCCATTGGCTGAACATCTCCCCAGTCTGCAGTCATTGCACCATAAATCAGACCATATTTTTCACTATAACGATTCTGCATTAAGTAATCGACCATATCATCCATGCGTTCCAACACAGTTCTTCCGGCAATCACTTCATACAATAAAGCTTTATCTCCAGTCTTTCTTATATACTTTCCGATAAGCTGGATCAAAGATGTTTCCTGATCTGTTTCAACAGTATTTTTAAAACCAACATGCTTCGGAGCATTCTCTGAATAGTATGGACATGTATCAATCCATGTAAAATCAGATTTCAAAACATAGCCGTCCACCATTTCATTGTTTGGCTGCTGTAATCCAAAAAACAAAAGAATTGCATGATGTATTTCCTCCGGATTACGTACTTCACAAGCCGTTTCTATAAAAGTATTCAGATCACGAGCCCATATCTGAGAATAACCACTACCAGCATTGAATCCTTCACTTATAACAACCCTTGCCAAACTATCAACCTGATGTAAAGTCTTATCATTTTTTATATCCTCAGCCAGCTTCTTATTTGAGTTTGAATCAACGCATGAGGTAAAAAGTAGTCCAAATATCGCAAAGAGTGTTACGAACTTCATATTTTACAATTTTTTCACAAAAATACAATTCTAATCACAAAACAAACCCTACCTTTGTTACGAATCAATTATACTATATTTTGAATATCTATGATAAAACTTAAAGAAGGATTCAAAGGGGAACGGTTTGCGACATTACCAGACAACATTCTTAATGAATATAGCAAAGATCCGTTGATAAAAAACCTATATATCCGGAAAATAGGTTTTTTCCCTAAAGTAAAATATCATTGCGTTCAAAAAGATCAAGGGACTGACTATGGAATGCTAATCTATTGTATATCAGGAGAAGGATGGTATAAAATAGAAGGAAAGACTTATCTTATTTTAGAAAATCAATATGTTATCATTCCTCCCAAGGTACCATATTCCTTTGGAGCAAACAATGATAACCCATGGACAATATATTGGATACATTTCAAAGGAGAATTGATGAATAGCTTTATTCCATCACATCGAACGCCATGCAGTATCTTACCGGGAGACTATTCCAGAATTCTTGATAGACTTAATATGTTTGATGAGATTTATAGCTGTTACTCTTTAGGATATGTTAAAGAATATATGATATATTCTTCCATGTGTCTGTATATGTTTCTAGCTTCCTTTATCTACCTGGAGCAATACCGATTAATCAATCTGCCAACTCATCTGGAATATCCTTTTTCATCAAAGGTTGTTCATTATTTACAAGAACATATTCATCAGAACATAACTCTTGATCAGGTTGCGAATCATTTCAAATATTCCACTTCGCATTTCTGCACTTTATTTCAAAAGGAAACAGGAGTTTCACCTATTAGTTATTTCATTCGTTTGAAAATGCAAAAAGCATGTCAGTACTTAGAAATGACAAATATAAAGGTAAGTCAGATAGCAACAATTCTTGGTTTCGAAGAACCTGCTTACTTTTCTAAAATGTTCACTAAAATTATAGGGGAAACACCTTCTGAATATAGAAAGAAAGAATCTTCTATAGATAAAAACCATTCTGATCTGTAAAATTAATTTCCTTTAGTAAATCTGAAGAGCCTGGATATACTAAAGGAAAATGGATCATATGTTAAATTCAATGTTAACAAACCATGTTTTAAAACATCTTTTCTTATATGGTATTACCTTTGCAGCACTATTAATTAATTTTTCAATAAATCTTTAAAACTTAGATTTATGTTAGTGCAAGTGTTTTACATTTTATTCTTCTACTTTATTGGAGAATTTATCAGTTATTGCATCAACGGCTTTATTCCTGGAAATGTTATCGGAATGGTCCTGTTGTTTTTATCCTTAGCATTTAAATTTATCAAACCCAATCATGTGAGCAAAATTTCCAAGATACTTACAGACAACATGGGATTATTCTTTTTGCCGGCTGGTGTTGGATTAATGACCTCTTTTAATATCATATCCAATTATTGGGCTGTAATCCTTACAGCATGTATTATCAGCACCATACTGGTTATTGCCGTAGTTGCTTTGACTCAACAAGAATTTGAAAAGCATAAAAGGAAAACAATATGAACCAATTAATGCATTCTGAAATATTTGATCTAGTCTTAGTCTTTGGTACGTATATAGCAGCAACCATTCTCTATCAAAAAACTAAAATCAAATTACTCCATCCCCTATTGACTTCAATCTTTGTTATTATCGTCATTCTAAATATCTTAGGAATTGAATACGATTCTTTCAGACAAGGGACTCATCTGGTCCACTTTATGCTAGGACCTTCAGTCGTTGCCCTGGGATATATACTTTATGATCAAATGCAATACTTGAAAGGGAATGTCGTTTCTATTATCACTTCTGTCTTTGTAGGAGCTTTAGTTGGAATTATCAGTGTAATTCTGATTGGAAAACTTATGGGTGCCGATCAATCTTTGATAGCTACACTTCAACCCAAATCAGTTACAACCCCTATAGCTATGGGAATTGCAGAAAAGAATGGGGGGATTCCTTCTTTAACTGCAGTAATTGTCGTTGCAGTCGGAATTTTCGGAAGTATTATCGGGCCAATGGTTATGAGAGTTTTAGGAATTGAAAGCAAAATAGCCAAAGGACTTGCCTTAGGAGCCTCTTCTCATGGTGTAGGTACCGCAACTGCTATTCAACTTGGAGCTGTTGAAGGAGCACTAAGCGGATTAGCTATTGGATTGATGGGTATTATGACTGCTATTCTAGTTCCAGTTATCAGTTATGTCATTTCACTCTTTCCATAAGTTCTATTATTATCCTTTAATTTACTATAAAATAGAAAGACGCTCTTTCCCAAGGTGTTTTTTTGTCGTACCTTTGCGAAAAATATCAAATATACATAAAGAATCATGTCACAATTATTCCCAACAGATCTGCCATATAAAGTAGCAGATATGAATCTAGCGGAATTTGGCCGTAAAGAAATTGAAATTTCTGAGCATGAAATGCCAGGACTTATGGCTCTCCGTAAAAAATATGGTAACGAAAAGCCTCTAAAAGGAGCAAGAATTACAGGTTCCTTACACATGACTATTCAGACAGCTATCTTAATCGAAACATTAGTTGCTTTAGGAGCTGATGTTCGTTGGGCAAGTTGTAATATTTTCTCTACACAAGACCATGCAGCTGCAGCAATTGCTGCTGATGGTGTTCCTGTTTTTGCATGGAAAGGAGAAAGCCTGGAAGAATATTGGTGGTGTACTGAAATGGCTTTACGCTTCCCGGGAGGAAAGGGGCCACATTTAATTGTAGATGATGGAGGTGATGCTACTTTATTAGTACACATGGGATATAAAGCAGAGAATGATCCTAAAACAATCCAGCATGAAGGAAGCAATCACGAAGAACAATGTATCCTGGATACTTTGAATCGTATCCTAGCTGAAGATTCTACTCGCTGGCATCGTACGATAGAAGAGATGAAAGGTGTTTCAGAAGAAACTACAACCGGTGTTCATCGTCTTTATCAAATGATGGAAAGAGGTGAATTATTAATTCCTGCTATCAATGTTAACGACTCCGTTACAAAATCTAAATTCGATAACCTTTATGGCTGCCGTGAATCATTAGCTGATGGTATTAAACGTGCTACTGACGTGATGATTGCAGGTAAAGTCGTTGTCGTTGCCGGATATGGTGACGTAGGAAAAGGTTGCTCGCACTCTATGCGTTCATACGGAGCTCGTGTTTTAATCACCGAAATCGATCCTATTTGTGCATTACAGGCAGCAATGGAAGGTTTTGAAGTAACAACAATGGAAGAAGCCGTTAAAGAAGGAAATATCTTCGTTACAACTACAGGAAACTGTGATATCATTCGTATCGAACACATGGAACAAATGAAAGATCAGGCTATTGTTTGTAACATCGGCCACTTCGATAATGAAATCCAGGTAGACAAATTAATCAACTACCCAGGTATTTCTCATTTAAACATCAAGCCTCAGGTTGACCGCTATACATTCCCTGACGGACATTCTATTTTCTTATTGGCAGAAGGTCGTCTGGTTAACTTAGGTTGTGCCACTGGTCATCCTTCTTTCGTAATGAGTAATTCATTCACTAATCAGGTATTAGCACAAATGGATCTATGGCAAAAACCTTATGAAGTAGGTGTTTATCGTTTACCGAAATATCTTGACGAAGAAGTAGCCCGTCTTCATTTGGAACGTATTGGAGTAAAACTTTCAAAGTTGACACAAAAGCAAGCTGACTATATAGGAGTTCCTGTTGAAGGTCCATTTAAAGCTGATCACTACAGATATTAATTGTCTTGTTTGATATAAACTAAAAAGTCCATCGAAACAAATCGATGGACTTTTTTTATTTTACACTTTAACGAATCAGACTATAGATTTATTCGATATATCAAATATTTGTATCTGACTTGTACGTAAAAAAGTTTACAGTTTATAAAAGTAAAACTTATGCGTA
>JAHHQS010000043.1 GCA_020026285.1 Parabacteroides sp.
GACTCTTTTGGGAGTCTGTTTGGGCCTGATGATTTCTAAACGGGACAGCAGTGGTTTGGATATATAATTATATTTTGCAAATTTGTATAAAACGGTGTATAGTTAATCGTTATAAGATAAACTAATGAAATGCGTATGCCGACATACTTTATATAGCCATTATTTGTAAATATTATGAAACACATTATTTTTATAGGTTTGTTATTGGGCAGCTGTATCAGTGCATACAGCCAGATTACCATGAAAGGAAACTTCGGGAATACTTTGGCACGTTTCGCTGAATTGGAAGTTTTAGATACATCTGCTATGGAGTGTTTGTATCGTCACACGGTCACCGATCCTGAAATATCGGAGACCCGAGTGTGGTATGATATGTTGCAAGTTGGAACAGACTATTCGAAATATTGGGAGTATAGTCACTATCGGATTATAACTTTACGGATGATACCGATTTCAATCTGGATAGGCTGTATGTAGAGGCACGATCATCTTTACATTATTATCCTATATCAGGATGTCGTCTTTCGTTTACTACAGGAAGCAGTCATGCCACAGGTAATCTGCTGAATTTTGTGGTAAATCCAATCTTTGTCACTTATCGAGATAAGAATACATTCGGTGACGGTAACTTATCATTACGCAAAAGTTTGTACGGAATGTTGGCATTCGATTATCGAAACACGATGTATGGTAACTTCTTGACCTTACGCGGCGGTTATCGTACGGGGAAAAGCAACATTCAGCGTGGCACATGGGTATCGGAAAATGAAACCGTTAGTCAGTTCGTTCAGAAAGATAACCGTACCGATATTTGGAATGGTGAATTTTATGCAGCTAAGAATTTCCGTACTATCGATATGATCATCAAACTGACGGGAAATTTCAATATCGTGAAACGAGATATCCTTCGACAGAAGATGCTTTATGGAATGAAAAACACGGAATGCATGGTCGATTTCCATCTACAAAAGGATTTCTGGAACAACCGACTTCTGTTCCATACCAATGTAGGATATGATTTCTCTAAAAGCTCGATTGATATGGACGAGGTAAAAGATGAAAGGAATATGGACGGATGGAAATTTCAAGCTAATGTTTCCGTATTCCCTATAAAGACTTTGGAAGTATATGCATCGGGCGTCGAGACCTTTACAGAACAACTTAGCGGTGGACATAAACGTAACAGCTACTTAAATGCTGGTGTACGTTGGATAAAGCCATCCTATGAAATAGAACTTGCGCTAAATAATCTGAGCAACGAAGATACTTATTCTGTTGCTAAGACTATTATGTCTGATACTTTCTATTATCAGTATACGCTACGTCCATTCGAAGGAGTGCTCACTTTCCGATATAATTTTTAGCTCCATACTCCTAAAGGTATTGTCGTAAAATTCCATTTATCCGCGCAACCATTCTATCGAATGATTTTCAACCGATAAAATAGTTGCACATAATTAATCTATTTTGTTTTTAACATTCTGACTTGTAAAAATAGGATAATAGTGAGGTCTTATCTTGTTTGAGTTATTGAAGATACAGTCTAGCAGGTGCTTTAGATAGTCTACGGGATTCACTACATTCTACGGACAAATTTCTGTAATCGAGAACATAAAGGCTACATTCTTTGCAGCTTATTCACTGCCTATATTCTGGCAGTTTTCAGATTCAATTTGACTATCTTCAATCGCCGTTCGCAGAGATTGTCAGAAATATCTGCATAGCCGCCTTTCGCTATATTTTCTAACGATTTCCACTGGTTCAGCGTATAATTAACAACTTTTGCCATTAGGGGGAGTACTATAACCATCTGTTGATATTGCCCTTTTCAATCCTTTCAGGAAGTCTTGGACGATCCGTATTTGTCAGCCTCATCTTCTTTTTCAGAAGAGCTCTCTAGATTAACACTATCAAAGCTGATTTAACACTTTATTAGCTTTATCTACCATCTCATTCCATGGTAATTTACTTTCATTAATATTCATCCGATTAATTTCCTCAAATACCTTATTTAATTCAGTCATGTCCACCCCCTTTCGACGTAAAATATGTACTTTTTCATATACTTCAATACCATCAATAAGACGTTCGAAACGAATAGAAGAACGATTATAAGGATAAACCAAATAAGTATCACCCGAGTTCCAGTTGCCATAACAAGAATCATACATAGGGTCCTCAGGCCATGAGTTATATGCCCATCGCAACATTCCATCATAATCAGCAATTGTCGCATACCATCCTAATAATTCTGCTTCAAAGGGATTTGAAAATGTGAACGTATTCGGGAAATATGGACCGCAACAAACATAAAAAGTAGTGTTAAATCCTTGTTGACGACGCAGTACAATATCTTCATGAATAGCTTTCTGTTCCTGAGCTACACAAACATCACGCATCATATTATAACGTTTGTATGATTTGTGATTGTCAGCAATCGCAAATCCCATTTCAGGAGCACATTCCTCCAAGACCTTAACAGCAGCGTCCATAGCCTCAGGTGAGCGTTCATCCATAGCAATATTTGTTATGTTAAGCCATCCCTTACTTGCTAAATGTTGCTTAAAATCTAAGAGGAAAGGTTTCCAATACAAAACGAATTCAGGTTTTCCAGGTTCAACTATTACGTTTACCATTTTCCCCAGAGATTCATCCATATAATGAAGTTCATTATTCCATGGGACCATCGAATAACAGTTAATCATTTTGTTAATTCCAACTGACATCATTAACTCAACCCATCTGTCGAAAACCTTATAATCATAGATCCATGAACCATCTTCACGTAAAGTCCATTTAATCATATCTTCATACCCATCAAAACACTGATGATTCCACGGATCTTTATTTAAGGTTGCAGTAATCACTTTTTGGCCAGCTTGTGCTAACATTGTCATTGTTTCTTTAAGAGCAGCAAAATGGGCATCGCTCCATAAAACTAACTTCTGTGCTCTAGCCACGGCTGTAGGATGCTGCCATAAATCTAGATGGAACCCCCACTCTTTAGGAGTAGGAAGAGTATGATTGACAATGTTCAATTCTATCGGAAGGGAAAGTTTACCACTACCTTTATGACTAATCTGAACTTTTGATGAATAAACTCCTGGTTGTGCATTTTCTGGCACAACAATGGTTATCCATACAGGACGAGTCGTTCTGGGTGCCATGTCAAAACAAGCAAGAGAATCCAACATATCAGCAGCAAGAATCAGAGGCCCTTCCTTCTTGAAATTAGGAGAATTTTGATTAGATAGCGTATAACGTACAAAACGTGCTTGAGCTATATCAGCATTTAATACTGATTCATGTGATCTAAACACGTCAAACGTACATTTTACTCCACTAGTGCTATCTGTATTCCACAATAGAATCTGAGCAGAAACTTTTTCGCCCTTCCAAGCAGTCAAAGTACATTTCTCTTTTCCTGAGACTATAGGAACTTCACTACGTGAATATTGAAAATTTGGACTACCCCAAGCTGCATTTAGTCCCTTTTTCTGAGCATTCCAAACAGTTTCTGCTTTTTCAGAAAGATTTACAGGATCTGCTGCTTCACTAAAGGTAATCACTGATTTATTTTCCTGACATGCGACAGCTATAAATGCCAAAGCTATTAACATACTTAATTTCATTACTTTCATAAATTTATATTTAGGGATGATTTATAAGATTTAAATTTGATTAATATCATTAACCATACATTGTTAAATCTCCAAAATAAAAGAACAAATCTATTATTTATAAAAGTTTACAAAATCTATTCTTTGTTCTGCACTATTAATAACCATCCTTTTTTAGCTTTCACAGGAACAGACTCACCCACACTAAATTCTCTCAACTGTTGGAACTTTTCCACTTTGGGAGCAATTATCACAGCTTTATTAGGATCAATGCCTAAACGTTTCCAGTCAATAGATAATTTTACATTATGATTTTTATTATCGAAATTACCTACAGCTATCAATGTTTTATCTTCACGGACATAAGCTGTTGCCTTAACTAAATTATGATTCGTTTGTACTACCTTTTTTTCGTCCCAGTAACCTATCATTTCTGACTTTTCTATTCCAAAGTCCTTCCATAATTTCCAAACATGTTCTGGATAACTGTCCAAATACGAATGTCTTGATGAAGCACCATATACCATACCTAGATACTGATTTCCTCCGTCTTGAAGCATTTCGGCCATCTGACCGAAAGGGATACCAGAAAAGGTTACAAACCATTCGTCTGGATTCATTTTATTATACTCAAAGTGTTCGCCAAACCAAAGTCTATCCACGTAAGGGAAAAAATCAGTGTACTGATTGGCTGGACCAATAGAATAATCAGTGTTAGAGTGCAGGTCAACTAGAGCATCCGGACGATATTTTGTAGTTATCTTCTTCATACGTTTCATGACATTCCTATCGAATGCCACATCATCCATGTAAATACCATCTAGTTTGTAATTTTCATACATCCAGCGCAAACCTTCCAAGTAGTAGTTAATCCAACGAGAGAAGCCATTGACTACCAAAGCAGCATCGGCTGTTTCTTCCGGCAATTCTGAGTACCAAGCCGGCTTGTATCCATCAATCAAGTGTTCAGTCAACCATGGAATGCCGTATCCTACTCCATCAATAAATATTTCATGGTTCAAACTCATAAGAGCATGAATTTCTGTAACATAAGAAGTTACTTCACGAATCGTATAGTAGAGTTTTACCTTTCTATCGTATTTATGCTGTTCATTGATATGCTCTTTCAGTTTTTCTTGTACAATGAACGGATAGTTGATAACTGGATTCAAGCTCATGCAGTGATGAATGTTGTCAATATTGGCACCATCTTTTGCTGCTTCGCTGAATCCTTCTGGTTTGTTATGATAGTAACGTTCTGAAAAATGTTTAGAAGAGTTTACAGGCTTTACCGGAGTTATAAGCAGACTGAATTCAAAATCTTTTGGTATAGTATTTAACGTATTCTTACCTGTTTCAGCCACTACCTGTGTACCACGCACGCTAACACGCCCCTTTCCGGCATTGCTCCAGATTGGAGTTGGTGCTGGCTTATAGTCGTTAATAAGAGGACCATGGTATGTACCACCGAGAAATTCTACATGAACGCCTGATTTGTCTCCACCCATCCAGTAGCTATCCCACGGACCTTTCCAGTTCCAAGTATGGTTATTCGGACGTTTACCGCCAGAGAATCCTACACCCATGAAATAAGTAGCAGATACAGGAGCAAAAGAACTGATTAATTTCACATTATTCACGTTCATCTTCCTCTCAGCAGATACCTTTATGTTATAACGCATATAACCATCATATTCCATGTAAGCTTTACAGTTAAACTTGATACCCTTCTGTACATTTGAAGCCTCCCAACGTACCAATCCATCATCAACCGGAATCACGTTCAGACTATCAGCATCAAAACGAACATCACCGTTCTTTGTTTCTACGATGAATTCAAGCGGTGAAGCAAATACCTGACGATTGTTAATCTGAATTGTTTTAGGAAGTCCGTTTTCACCCAATATCACATCCTTACCCGAAGCAGAAAGTTTTGTACCTTTTACCTTTATGGTTTCATAGGGAGTTACCGGATGATTGTCATATCCTATTGTTGAGTTCAACCACCTCAGGCGCGAATGTCTCCACGTTTCGTTATCACCCTTATCTACTAGGAATGTATTACTAACTTGAATTCTTACAGGGAAAGTCTGAGATTTCTGTCCCTCTGCAGATATAGTCACCTCACCTTTATAAGTACCAGTTACCACCTCAGCAGGAATCTGAACACCGCACCACATAGCCTGCACCTTACCTTTCGGAACATCTACCTTGTAATTTATAGGTTGACAATCCCAATTAATACCTTCTTGATTGAAACAAGTAAATTCACTTGCAGGAATAGTTGAACTACCATTTTTAAAGTCACTGAAAGCAAGACGTACATTTCTTAAATTTTTCTTATCGGCCCAAACGCCATACTGCCATGTATAATACTCGTTCTTTGCAGCCTGCCCCTCAAAAGTCGAAGTATACGGACGCTTAGCCCATCTTACCGGCAAGTTTTTAGTAAGACTTATAGGAAAAGCACGGTCTTCTGGAAAGACTATAAAATCTTTATCAGAACTTCTAGATATAGCTTCTTGTTCACTTGCTGTTGCTATGAGCCCCATAGGAGTAAAGAAATTGAAACGAGAACGACTCTCAAATTTCACCACCTTAGCCTCTGGAAGTGAAGCAGCATTTTCTTTAGTCTGCTTAGCCCATTCCACATCTTCGCAAGCTGTTTCAGATATATAATCGTTCCATGGTTTACCATAACGCGCATCATCCCACCCCTTACGGAAGTGAGCTGGAAGATAATAGATATAATACTCACCAGCACCCTGAGACTGAAAAGCGACCTCGCCGATTTCAGGATTTTGCTTCAGGATTACGATGTTTTTAATCTTTTCACCAGTCTTAGCATTAATAATGACAATTCCCTTGGTCTTCTGGCGTAAATCAGCACGTCGCCAAGGAAGTTTTGCCACTACTGTTTTCAGATTTTCACCAACGGAAACCACCGCACGATGATTACCCACCCCTTCTAATTTCCATTGTGTAGAAGCAATGGTAAAAGGTATATTGTCAGGAGTAAATTCTTGATAAGCACTTTCACCATCGGGGTAATTCGAACCTGTAGAACAACCACAGGCAAAAGTTGCTACAAGAATTAATAATAACCGCATATTGATTTATTTTGTTGATTAATATACCGCTTCAAGAGTGCCTGAAGAAGCTATGTCTTGCGATTGTTTGAATTTAATTTTAAGTACAAGAGTATTATTACCTGCTATGTTCTTGTCACAAACAAAATTATAGTAGCAAGTTGGAGAAGTCGTTTTTACTTCATTTACAACTTTTACTTCCTTTCCATCGGCCCAAAGACTGATAGATGCTAAATTTACATTTCCGCCTTTTGCACGAACTCGAATACCTTTCAACTTATTCAACTGGGTTCTAGAAATATTCCATTCCATCTCAGTCCATGTAGATTTCACATCGGCTTTACTCCAGCTACCCAATTTAGCAGTAGTTTCCTCTACAGGTCGAATAAAGTAGGCATCCTGAATCAGACGAATAGCCTCTTGAGCAATATCCTTAAAGGCTTCCACTTCACTGAATCCCAATGTCTTTTCTACCCAATGCCTCTCCCTTTTAGCAAAATCAAAATTTATGCCTGATTTCTTTTGGGCAAAGTAAGCTTTCCATCTTGGCAAATAATAATCTCGGATAAGCCCTGACCAGATACGCGCTGAGTAATCGTCTACCGGAGGTCCCCAGATGGTAACGATTCTTCGTGCATTACTTTCATATTTATCAGCTTGTTGTTGAGTAGTACCATAAGCTCTAGCCTTATTGACCCATTCCTGCATATTGGTGGTTGGGAAAGTTGAAAGGAGAGTATCCATACGAAGCATCATTGTTTCAAACAATGTTTCCAAATTCTGAGCCAGCGTAAGGTTTTCTTCTTCATAAGCTCGTTCTATATGCTTAGTAAGCAATTCCAACTTACCACCCACATAAGCGGCTGTCCACTGAGACAAATCATACTGAAATAATTCTGATTTCTTCAATTCTTCAGGAACATTAATAAGTTTTTCTATACCCTGGTAGAATGTTTCGCACGCATTGATAGAACCTCTACTTGTTGCGCTTGGACGGAATTGCCATTTGTAACGAGGATGGTCTGTAAAAGTTCCATAAACAGAAACTAGCATATGATTCCAAAAAGACTGGAGTTCTTTTGGATAACTCCCGTAACGACAAAGCGAATAGTCCTCCAACCACTGATACAAATCAATTTCCTTTTCGGCCCAACCTGCATCAGAAAGTAATTCGTATATCACTTCATTATTTTCAATACCTTCTGGAGCCATGCCAAAAGCTACAAGATTGCCTTTATTGGCAGAGCGCAAGGCTTCCCAGTGTCCGTTGGCATAAAATTCCAATACACCCGTAAGACCACATTTACCACCCATATTAGGAATGACACTGTACACCCATGGCTTATTATAAAATCCTTTATAAAACTCCCAGTTAACTTCCGAATGCCAGAAATTCTTATTATAATCGACAGCCAAATCAAGAAGCAGCATTTTATCATTTGGGACTTTGCTCACTAGTGCCTGAAGGGTCTTATAATCCCATATATCACGCATATAACCAAACATCCATCCTTGCATTACCCATACAGCATCTTTATTACCATCCCTAATTGACTTATAAACGCGTTCGCCATAATCAGCTAAAAGTGTATAACGCTTTGGATCATCCTTAGAAGGAAATGGAATATCCATTTCATTGAAACTATCTGCTATATAATACTCATTTCTACCGAATTCCTTTTCCCATTCCTCTATAAACATCTTACCGATAGTATGAAATAACTCATCCTCTGGCGAAAGCATCCAGTTATGGAAAGATCCAGCCCAAGAAGTTTCAGAAAAAGATACATTTGGATAAAGGCGTTTGATAGCTTTAGGAACAAAACCAGCAAAAGCCGGACAGATAGGCTTCATACCTAACTCCTTCATTCGTTTCAGTATTTTATGCTGCAGCACAACCTGTTGTTCATGCCATGTTTTAGGAAGCGGTCCGTCAATATTGCTGATATTACCCATACGCATCCAAGGAAGATGAGCGGGTCCAGCAAAATAGTCACCAATTTCTTTATCTGTCAGACCTAATTTACTCCATACTCTAGCGGAAATAGCTTCATTCGCCACCAAGGCCAATGGCATATTCACACCATGCAGAGCCATCCAGTCTATTTCCTTTTCCCATCTGCTCCAGTCCCAATACGGCATAGTATACCCGTAAGTCACTACATTGAAATAGTAATGGTTTTTGAAAGGAGAAATTCTCTTTTTGAAAGATTGGTCCTTTAATACTGAAGGAATCGTAATATTATTACCACTCCATGAAAAAAGTCCCATATGATTAGATTTCACGTAATCATAGAAACCTCTACACAAAGCAACATTATCTGATGCCTGTATCTGTAACTTACCATTCTTCACCTCATAACTAAAATAATTATTTCCTTTGTCACTCCTAATAGCCAGAGAGACGTTGATATGTTGTTTACCTATTGTACGTTGAATCACATTTCGTGAAGGATCTGTTTTATGAGCAGATATTGCAGAAGGTAAGAATAGGAATAAAACTAATGATATATACTTTAATGTATTCATCCGCTAATAGTTATTTAAAATCATGCATCAAAAAAGCCAAGTGGGGAGACACCCCCACCCGGCTCTCTCAATCTAATTCAAACATTTACTTTGTCAAACTAACAACCTCAATAGTCCATTCTTTTTTCTTTCCTGAGGCAGAAGTTACAATATACTTATGAGCCGATGTCCAGTCTGCAGGACTTCCCAATTTAGGAGAACCTTCTACAGGAGTCAGACGGGCAGCTGTGGAAAGTGTAACTACAACCACTAAGTTAGACTTTGATAAGTTATTGACCTGATCTGCAGGGAAAGTTTCTGGCTTTGTCACTTTAATTCTAACAGTGCCCTTATCAGAATCAACATCAACAGTATAGTGTAAGTTCACTTCTTCGATGATATATTCGCCTGAAGCTGGCGACTTCTGGTCAGAAATATAACGATATTGCACAGCACTTACAGAAGTAATATCTGCCTCTTCATAAACAGGAAGTTCATCTAAATTCGCATCTAAGCAAGAAGAGAAAGAAAGTACTGCAAATAATAAAAATAGTTTATATAATATCTTTTTCATGATTATTTATATTTATAATTACCAGTTAGGATTTTGTTCATCATGGATTCCAGCAGCAGCACGTTTATCAATCTGCGACTGTGGGATAGGAAGTAAGTAACGTTTTACAGAAAAATTTCGGTTCCAACTATCTAATAAGTTCAGACGGTTTATCAAAGCACCCTTACGATCACTTGTAATGTTAATTTTATATACAGGTGTATCTAGGTCCTTAATTACATCGCCAGAAGAACGACCGTGATTAGCATATGAACCATATTTACCCCAACGCAAATAACTGAAATAGATATCACCTTCTTCATAAGCCATCTCAACGCGTCTTTCACGAATATAGTCTTTCCATGCTTCTTCCTTAGTGACAGCCGTTGATGCAGGCAGACCACCATGTTGTACACGTGTCTTATTCAAAGCTGCAACAGCATTCGCTACATCTCCTTTTAATAAATAGGCTTCGGCCAGGTTCATATACATTTCACCTAAACGAGCAATTACAAAATGACAATCAATGTAAGACCATGCAGCCATTTGAGGAAGTGACGGTACAATAAATTTTCTCCAATAATACCCCGTCGTTGTAGTATACCATCCACCATCTTCTTTCGAACGGATACCTTGTGATGCTGATCCACCCATCTGTATGCCGATATGTTCGCCAATCCATTCAGTATCATCACGAACAATGGTACCATCCATACGTTTATCACGATTATTATACATTAGCTGGGTGATGTTACGGTTTACACCATCTTTCACTTTCAGATTAAACTTCACATTAGGATAATCTGCCATTTCCTTACCTGTTTTCAAGTCTTGGACAGAAGGCATGTATCTGTATTCATTATCGTTTCTTTTAAATTTTTCTACAGATCCTGGAGTAAGACCCTCTGTAGGTAAAAACTCAACATTATCCACTATCTGTGAAGATTCATACCAGACTTTAGCTTCATTTGTTTTTTCATCAATAACCAAATACTGATCTACCAAATCTTGGCTAGGGAAAAACTCAGCCCATCCATTAAAAGTTTTTCTTGAAAGCAAAGTAGCTACACCATCGGCACTACCTTTTTTACTTTCATCTTCTGAAAGGTTAGGTAATGTACAAATCATCTCATTAAACCAACTAATTTGGCAGTCTGAAGCTAAATAATACTTACCCAAAATTATTTCTGGATCCTGTGGAGCCTCGTTATTAAAGATGCTACCATAGTTTTCGGTCAATTCATAGTTGCCCGAATTGATGACTTTCTGGGCTGACTCAATAACTATATCCAAGTAAGAAGCGTCTTTTGTATACGCGTATGCCTGCAAGGCTGCTCGTGAACGCAAAGCGTGAACTGTATATACATTGATTCTTGATTTGGCTGAAGTTTCAGGAAGTGCACCTGGTTTAAGGGCTTCGTTAAAGTCAGCCATGACAAGTTTGTAACTAGCATTAACATTGGCTGTCAGCGGTGTATTAAACTCTTCTTTATTTTCTGGAGTCAGCACTTTGGTAATAGGAACGAAACGTCCCATTTTACGAGTCATATCGAAATATAACATAGCACGAAGCAAGTGTGCCTCTGCGATGAGCTGCGCTTTTTTACCTTCAGGTAAGTTAGAAGCAGCAACTTTTTCCATTATCAGATTACAACGGCGTTGTTCTCCGAATCGGCCAAATCCACCTTCATTTGAGTATGCATCCAAACCCACTTCTGTTGCAAAAGCCGAAATTCTATTCTGAACCTGATCACACTGAACGCCGTTTGGAGTCCTTGATTCCCACATAGCAGAACTAGCTTGAAACTGACTAAAAGCACTATTATAGGTATCAATAACGAATGCTTCTGCTGTTTCTGGAGTACTCCAAACTAAATCTTCACTATAACTTTCAAATGGTTCTGTATCCATGGTATTGCAACCTGAAATCAACCCCATTAAACCTAATCCCATAAATGATATAGGTATATATTTTTTTATCATAACACTTCTTTTTTAAAATCCTAAATTCAAACTAACTGCAAATATTCTTTCATTTGGGTATCCGTAATTTTCAGTATTAGCATTTTCTGGATCGAGACCATATTTGGTTGCCTCTGAAATTGTAAACAAGTTCTGACCAGAAATTGCTACTTTTGCCGTAGAAAGCCATGGTATATTTCTCAATAACTTGTGTTTAAAATCATAACCAAATGTAAAATCCTTCATACGAAAATATGCACCATTCAACAACCAGAAGCTACTACTTACGTGGTTGTTTGATCCATTCAAACCCGCAGCCGACATCAATCTTGGATATTTAGCATTTCTGTTTTCTGGAGTCCAGAAATCAGCATGAAAATCATAGATAACAGGAAGTTCAGCTACTTGACCACCATGCATTTGAGCTGTTCCTGTCATGTACATATCAAAACGTGTAGCTCCCTGGAACAAGGTATTAAAGAAAAATCCTTTATATGATAACTTTATATTAATACCATAATTACCACGTGGAAATGAACTTTTACCCATACGTTTTTGATCTGCATCATCAATTTTACCATCACCGTTAAAATCGGTATACTTCAAATCACCTGCAGTTAGGTGATAAGACCCTAAACGTTTCGGGCTGTTATAAACATCATCTGCACTTTGATAGAATCCCTGACATTCATATAGATTACCATAATATCCTTTCTGCTGAGTCTGACGTTTGTAAGGATTCATTATATCACTCACACCTTCTCTAGGATCATTAGCCCACAATTGATCAAATTTAGTAAAGTTCATACTAATATCGTACTTGAACGAACCAATGTTATCTCTCCAACCTAATGCGAAGTCAAAACCTGCACGACGATGTTCACCATTGGTCTTTATACGTGGAAGCGCCATACCCATCGGGTCCGTATATCCTGCATCAATCTGGCTAGGTGCATACAAGAAACCTTTTGTTTTATAATAAAAGTAGTCAAATGATCCGTACAAACGATTTTTTAATGAAGCAAAATCAAACCCTACGTCAAACTGGTCTGTAGTAAACCATGATATATTTGGTGAAGGTATTGCGCCTTCACTAAATCCTGGAACATATTCTCCATCTACTACCCATGACTTATTATTTAATTGGTATGAACTTAAGTATTCAAAACGTTTAATGTGAAATGGATCATCTTGATTACCCCAGTTATCCAAGCCTACTTGACCATACGAAGCACGTAATTTCAATTGATTCAGTATATTTTTTTCTACTATTTTCACCATAAACGGTTCATCTGTTACACTCCATCCTACTGATCCTGAATAGAATGTACCCCAGCGTTTGTTCTCGGGAAAGTTGTCGGAACCATCGTAACGAATACTAGCTTCAACAAAGTATTTATTATCATAGTTATACTTCAATTGACCAATCCAACCTGCACGACCATATTCACCTTCACTTCCACCATTTTTTTGTTTTCCTTCTGGTCCAACACCTATCTGATCGATATCAAAAGCATAATCTTCTCTTGACAACCAGTAATAATTATCATAACCATAAGTCTGTTCATAACCAGCCAAGGCAGAGATTGTGTGTTTTCCGAACGTCTTATCATAGTTTGCAAAGAACTGCAAGTTATAAGTATGTCCATACCAGGTCTGGTTAGTCAACTTGGGCTTAGATGGATGAGTAGGTTCTGTAGTATCCCAACCATACTTTGCAGCATCTTTACGCCAACTTTTCTTAGCATTCATATTATAACGATAGTTACCAGCTGCACGAAATTTCAAACCTTCTACCCATGGTAGTTTCCATTCGACTTGCAAATTACCATTAATCATCTTATCATCGTTCTTCATATAACCAGCATCTTTGCTAATATCCGCACTTGGTATATTTTCAAAGTTATATGGTTTGCCATATTTATTATATGGTGGAACTAAAGGTGATACGTTCTGAATATGATTAAAAATATCCCACGGACTGTTCACCTGAGAATTATGAGGATGTTTAGTTTCCTGAACATAACCATCTAATGTAGATGTAATTGTCAAACCAATGTTTTTAATCGTTGAACTTTGGCTTAAGCGAAAGTTAGTACGATGCATATCATGAACATTATTCTTATATAAAGATCCCTGATTGATATGACCGATACTCATATAATAATTATTAATTTCAGAACCGCCAGACATTGTTAACTGATGTTTAGACATCGGAGCTGTCTTGTTCAAAATAACATCTCTCCACAAGGTATTACTATTTTGCAATGGATCAGAACCATCTTTCATCTTCTGAATACGTTCTGCACTATACAAGTCAGGAAGACCATCATTACGGAATGCAATATTAGCGTATTCCGCACGCTTCCAAGAATCCATAGGTTTTTTCCAATACGAAGGAGACGACAAGCTATAGTTAAACGTATAGTTTACCTGTGGCTTTCCTTCTTTGCCTTTCTTCGTTGTAACTTGTAGAATACCATTAGCTGCACGTGAACCATATACCGCAGTTGCAGATGCGTCTTTCAAAACAGACAAGGCATCAATATCATCTGGTGAAAGTAATACAAAGTCATCGTAGTCACGAATAACACCATCAATGACAACCAATGGAGTACTTCCACCACGAATACTAATTTGAGGAACTTTGTTAATACCTCCACCTGAGCCTTGTACTATTAATCCGGCTGCACGTCCTGCCATACCTTGACTAACGTTAGCAACTGGTAAACTCGTCATTTCTTCAGCTTTAACTTTTGAGACAGATGCAACCATAGCACGATTTGTTGTTGTACCATAACCTACTACTACAACTTCCTCTAATGCCTGAGTATCTTCTTTTAAAAGGACATCTAATGATTTACCATCCCATTTGATTTCGCGAGTCAGATAACCTACATAAGAGATTTGAATAATGTCACCTTTGCTAATACCTGTAATGACAAATTTACCATCGAAGTCAGTGATAGTACCATTGGTCGTTCCTTTTACTAGTACAGATGCACCTATTATAGATTGACCTGTAGCATCCTTTACAATGCCTTGACATTCAGACTCCTGTTGTAAAACACCCGCGTTACCTATATTTGAATAGGTTGAAGCGTAAGCTGTTCCTGCTGAGGTTCCCATCAAAAACAGCATCATGCTTACTGATTTTAATTGTTTCAACATAGTTTTTTTTAATTAGGTTTTGGTTTGTTCTTTGTGATTTCACAAAGTCTTTTATAGGTTTAATTCATAAAAGAATATTAAAACTTAATAACAAGTTGTGTTTATCAGTTATGAAGTTGTGTTTATCAGTTATGTTAGTTTGGTTCTACAGCAACTTATCTTTGCTGCAAAATTAAATAGACAGACAAAAACCAATGACATGTAATGGCTCATTTTTTCTCTGTAAATCAAAAGTTTAGACTATTTCACAAATGCAATATACAATATTACATACTGATAAATTATTAAACTATTCTAAAGGTCCATAGACAATTCCTTCTGATTTCCATTTTGTCAGAAAGTAATCTAATGCACAAATAAATTTCTTATAATCCTTAGCCTCTTGCTGTGTCCATCCTACCTCTGCATAGGCAGCAATACGAGGAAAAACTTTTGCATTCATACTTTCTACAGTAGGAATGAATTCACCCCACATTTGACATCCCATGCCAATTACATTCCCTTCTTTACCCTTTTCTATTCCTTTTGGAACGGGATTGAAAGAATATGCTTTATTCAAAGGAATACTATTGTAATCATAGTCCAAGTATGTATAAGTATGATAAGAGTTTACTATTTTATAACCTTGTTCTATTGCTTTATTCATCAATTGTGGATTCCCCTGCCAAAACTGTACTAGAGTTCCTTTTGCTAGTACTCCGTTCATTTCGCTCTTATCGTTATTCTCCTGATAATCATGAAGACGATCACCTGTGATCTCATTCCATCCTATAATATTACGACCTTTTTGTTCTAACATTTGTGAAATACGATTTGTAAAATGAAGTTGCAATTCTGCTCCGCTATGCAAGTCATGTTGTTTCATATATGACTGAATCTGAGATGATTCATTCCAATGATTATATCGTAGTTCATCCCCACCAATATGAATTACAGCACTAGGAAACATCTCAATAACTTCATCAAACACATCACTGAGGAATTCATATACTTTAGGATTAGCTACGTTCAAAGCCGAATAATGCACTCCAAATTTAGGAGAGACCTTTATGGTTTCTTGACGTGTTCCTAACCAGGGATAAGCAGCCACTGCAGCAGTAAAATGTCCTGGTAATGTAATTTCTGGCACAATAGTTATGTGACGGTCAGCTGCATATTGTACCAATTCACGAATTTCCTGCTGACTATAAAACCCTCCATGAGGCTTACCATCAAACACATTACTTCCAAAATGGTACAACTCTGTTGAATCTCGATATGCACCTACTTCTGTAAGTTTCGGATATTTCTTTATTTCGATACGCCAACCTTGATCGTTGGTCAGATGCCAATGAAAAACATTCATTTTCAATGAGGCCATTTCATCTAATATATTTTTTACTACTGCTACCCCTTTAAAGTTTCGTGCTTCGTCAAGCATAAATGCTCGCCATGAGAAACGTGGATAGTCGCAAATTTTTAGTTGGGGAGCAGTTAATGTTTCACCATTATCCGTTATTAACTGACGTAGAGACTGTACACCGTAAAAAATTCCTGTAGCTGATGATGAAATAATCTTAATCTGATTATGAGAAATTTCAAGCACATAAGATTCTGCTTTATCCGCCAGTACTTTTGAATTCAATTCTAATTGGATAGAAGCCTTTTTACTTCTTCGCTTCAAGACAACATTTGCACCAAAATCTCTTTCAATGAAAGATTTAAGGAAATACGCTTCTTTGGCTAATTCTTTAGAATAGCTGACTTCTAAATGTTTATTAAATGTGACTATTGTACCTGTTTGACTCATTTCAACAGGACGTGGCAATAGAGTTGTACCTTTTTCTGCAAAAATAGGTAGCATTATTGCAAATGATAATAATAAAAGAAATAGTTTTTTCATCTTTTTATAAATTGCAAACTGGGTCTTTCGGAATGAAGATATCTGAAAATCACTTCAGTATTGGTAAAGAAAGATTTTTATGATAGACCCATGGGTTAATAATTCAAACTATTAATTCACAAATTCTTTAACTCGTATAATTTAAAAGTAAAACCAATCTAAGTATTGTAAACAAGATACTAGGCATGTTCATAAATCAATATACAGCTTCAACAAAGCCTTTTGAAATGTCCTGGACTTTCATCCGTACTTTAATTTCCAATGAATTATTTCCTAAGATTGGACCTATTGAATCTAACTTATAGAAGCATGTAGGAGCAGCACATTTTTCACCTATTACCTCCTTTATAAACTTACCATCGGCCCAAATGCTTACTCCGGATACAATTACAACACCTTTTTGACTGTTAAAACGAATTCCTTTAAGATTATTTAAACGATCAGCCGCAAAGGTCCAAGTAAGTTGCTGCCATTCTGCATCTGATGTAAAGTTGGTTTCATCCCATCTCGCCATAATATTTCTAATTCCCTGTTGCTGATTGTTAGCAACAATTGTAGAAGCTAATTTAATCAGTCTGACAGCTTCCGTTATCTTATCAGAGGGTGCATTTACCATACTAAGACCGACGTTTTTTTCTACCCATCCGGCTTCCCACTGTCCATAATCAAATTTTTTACCTGTCTTTTTCTGATTGAAATAATGTTTCCAACGTGGCAGATAGTAGTCTCTAATTAATCCAGACCAAATACGTGCTGAATAATCATCTATCGGAGGTCCCCAAATGGTTACAATTCTACGAGCATTACTTTCGTAGATATCAGCCTGAACAGTAGAAGTTCCGTGTGCTCTTGCCATGTCAATCCAAGTCTGCAAATTAGAAGTTGGAAAAACTGAAAGCAGTGCATCCATACGAAGCATAAGCGACTCAAATTTTTTTTCCAATTCGATAGCTCTCTCAATATCTTCATCAGTATAAGCCTGCTCTATATTGTCAGTAAGGATTTCCAGTTTAGCACCCACATAAGCTGCAGACCATTGTACCATATCATAAGCGAAGAGTTCGGATTTAATTAATGTTTCAGGAGCATTAGCTAAAATTTCTATCCCCTTTAAGAAAGTTTCATTCGCATTAATAGTTCCCTTGTTCATTAAACCTGGGCGAAACTGCCAGTTGTAACGCGGATGCGGTGTAAAAGTACCATATACAGAAGTAAGCATATGATTCCAAAAATCTTGCAACTCGATTGAGTAACTTCCATAACGACAGAGCGAATAATTTCTCAACCATTTCCGCAAGTCTATTTTCTGATCGGACCAGCCAGCATCACTCAACAATTCATAGATAACTTCATTATTTTCAATACCTTCTGGGGCCATTCCGAAACCGACAAGATTACCTTTGTTAACCGAATGTATAGCCTCCCAATGTCCATTAGCATAAAATTCTAAAACGCCTGTAAGGGCAGATTTACCACCCATGTTTGGAATTACACTATATATCCAGGGTTTGTTAAAGAAACCTTTATAGAATTCCCAATTTACTTCTCTATGCCAAATATGCTTGTTATAATCAACAGCTAAGTCCAAAAGCAACATCTTTTCATCGGGAACTCTGCTTACCAAAGCCTGAAGCGTCTTGTAATCCCAAATGTTGCGCATGTAACCAAACATCCAACCTTGCATGACCCATACCGCATCTTTATTACCAGCTTTTATGGAATTATATACACGTTCGCCATAAGAGGCTAAGAGCAAATAACGAGTTGAATCATCATTCGAAGGAAACGGAATATCCATTTCGTTGAAACTATCAGCAATGTAGTAATCGTTTTTACCGAACTCTTTTTCCCACTCCTCGATAAATAACTTACCAATAACATGGAACAATTTTTCCTCAGGAGAGAGCATCCAGTTATGAAAAGTTCCTGCCCACGTAGTTTCCGTGATCTTTACATTCGTATAAAGACGTTTGAAAGCCTTTGGAATAAATCCAGCAAAAGCTGGACAGATAGGTTTCATGTCCAGTTCTTTCATTCGTTTCAATATTTTATGCTGAAGTGCAATTTGTTCTTCATGCCAACTATCCGGCAAAGGGCCATCAATATTGCTAATGTTACCCATACGTAACCAAGGCAGATGAGCCGGTCCCGCAAAATAATCACCTATTTCCTCTTTAGTGAGACCAAGCTTCGACCACACCCTAGCAGAGATAGCTTCATGTGCCACCAAAGCCAATGGCATGTTGACTCCATGAAGGGCCATCCAGTCTATCTCTTCTTCCCATCGTTTCCAATTCCAATAAGGCATAGTATATCCGTAAGTAACCACGTTTAAATAATAATGATTAACAAAGGGGGAAATAACTTTCTTAGACATACCATCCTGTAACGTTGCTGGTAAACTGATGTTGTTACCACTCCACGAAAACAATCCCATATGATTCGTCCTTACATAATCATAAAAGCCACGACAAAGCGCCACATTATCCGATCCCCAAATGTGAAGTTTTCCATTTTTCACCTGATAAGAGAAATACGTTTTCTCTCCTTTTTTTTCAAGTGAGAGCACTATAGGTACCAGGTGTTGTTTCGACACACGCTGAATAAGTTCCTTGACAGGATCTGTTGTCTTTGCTTGCATATTCATAGGAAGTACCAACAAAGGAAATAAAAATAATACGTAAAAATATTTCATATTCAACAACTATTTCGTAATAAAAACGACTTCAGAGGCTTTAATTATATCAGTAAAATGTTTCCGTGATATAGATAAAATTCATTAAAAAAAAACTCTTTCTGATAAAGAGGAAGCTTGTGCTAATAAAGGTAATACACATATCACACAATATAAATGGATAAAGTTTTTTAACACATCAGATGCTATTAAAGATTTATAGATAGTATATTAAGTATATTCTTTTAAGACTTAGTTCGTCATATAAACTATTTTTCAAATCGATGATTTCTCACAAAGATAAGATTACATCTTAAATTAAAAGAGTTGAATATTATATACTTTACTCACTAGTGAAAGATATAGACTATTTCACAAATACAAGATACGATATTACATCATTACCCAAATATGCTATTTACGATTAACTATAAAAATTGTATATTTGTCTTTTAATTATTGAAAAATTTTATCACATGCTTATGATTATTTTTCATATTCTGTTCTTAATGTTTGTTTTCATCCTAGATGTATCTGCAAACACACAAATCAATGATGAACCCGTTCACAGTTTCAAATACCTTACAACCTATAATGGTTTTGAAAGTAATACTATATGGACAGTTCATCAAGACGCCGTAGGTTTTATGTGGTTTGGAACAAAAGAAGGATTATATAAGTATGATGGTATAAAGCTACACTTAATTAGAAGATTCTTTTGGAACGATAAAAGCAATGTAACTGATCTTTCAGAAACTAAAGGAAATCAGACACTGTGGCTAATAGTAGATAGTAAACTATTCTTTCTTGATTTACAAACAGAAAGGATTGATGAAGTTAAACAATCATTTAACGACCAAATCCTTAGCATCTACACAGACAATAAAGACAGATTATGGGTAAGCAGTTTAAAAAATGGTATTTATACACTTGATGCCACTGATGATAAATTCAAAAAATGGAATAAAATTCCTACACTTGACCAAAAGACCATTGTAGAAATCGGACAAGATTCAGAAGGAGTTTATTATTTCTTAACTACAAGTAATGGACTTATTACCTATAACAAGATAACTAAAGAAATATCTAACTTCATTACACAAAAAATAAATCCTTCAACTTGTCTAATTGACTCCCAAAAGAGAATATGGTTAGGAACTTGGAATGGTTTTTATCAATGGAATAAAAACTTAAACAATTTTGAAAAGGTCTATTTAGGGAACTATAGTAAAAGGAATATTTTTGCAATAAATAAAATTCTAGAGAAGTCACCTGACGAACTGTACATAGCAACAGATAGCGGATTGTTTGTGTACTGTATTAGCAGTGGAGAAATAACCCATTATAAAGCAGATGTATTTACAAGTGGGAACCTAAATAATAATTATATAAACGATATTCTTATTGACAACGAAAGAACATTATGGTTGGCAACATATTTTGGAGGCATCAATTACATTACACAATGTAGCAAAAACTTTCTATCCTATGATTTCATTAATCGTAAGATGGAAGGACATGTAGTGTCTTCGTTTACTGAAGACAAATCAGGAAATCTTTGGATTACAACAGATGATGGCGGACTCAGCTTTTATAATAAAAAGAGTAAAAAAGTAACAAACTACAATCCTTTTAAGTCTCCAAATCCATTTATTGACTTTTTCAATGTACATGCTATTGAAATTGACAAGGACAATCTATACATCGGTATGGCCAGTGTAGGACTGAATATTGTTAATTTAAAAAGCAAAAAAGTAAGAAAAGTAAGTACAAATGGACCTGATGGATATAAATTAAGTGGAATGTCCATTTTAGCCATGAATAAGGTGAATCACAAAACCATAGCTATAGGTACAACAAATGGACTAGATATTTATGATATCAATAGCGGAAAAATAGAACATGTAAAAGAAATCCCCGATAAAGAAATCTTGCATATTGTGACTGATCAAGATGGTTGTCTATGGGTCAGTGGAATAGATTTTGGTGTATTTAAAAGGGATAAATATGGGAAATGGACGAATTTGTATAAAGATAATGCCAATCTTGCCAAAGTTCAAATAACCAGACTAGCTGTAGATAAGGAAAGAGTTTATTTTGGAACAAAGTATCAAGGACTAATTTGTTACAACCGAATAACTGATTCATACGAGAAAATTCTAAACAAAGAGCTAATTTCTACTATTGTAAAATGTATTATACCGAATGACGATACCCTTTGGATAGGTACCAATAATGGTCTTTATGTGTACAATTTTAAAACTAAAAAGAGCAATCATTTCACAGAGTCACAAGGTCTTAAGTCTAAATGTATCAATAAAGGGTTATTGACTAAAGAGGGAACTATCTTTATTGGTACAACCAATGGATTAAACGGATTTAAGCCTGAAGAGTTATATTACAATTCAAACAAGAAAAATCAACGTACCGTCTTTACTAGTTTGGAGGTAAATAATGAAGAAATGACTATACATAATGAAAATACTGTACTGAAAAAGATTATTGCATATACGGACCAAATTACACTTTCACACAATCAGTCAAATATAGCAATTGAATTTTCTCTGTTAAATTATGCAAATTGGAACGATAGAACTTATCGTTATAAACTGAGTCCTATCGACGAAGAATGGGACATCACGCAATCAAATATGTTAAATTTCAAACAATTACCCCCAAAAGAATATACCCTTACCGTTCAGACAAAGAATAGTGATGGTACCTGGGAGAAAGAAGGAAGCTCGCTAAAAATTACTATACTTCCACCTTGGTGGGCTACATGGCAGATGTATACCCTATATATACTATTAATTATTGGTTTTATATTTTATTTCATCGCCAATCTTAAAAGAAAACAGGAAAGACGTATAAAAGAAATCAATATTAAAAAGAAAGAAGAAATCTATCAGTCGAAAATGGAATTCTTCACAAATGTAATTCATGACATTCGTACTCCGCTTACGCTCATTTTATCCCCTCTTGAGGAATTACTTTCACGAAAAGATACTGAATCTTTTCAACACGAACTTGAAATAATGAGCCGTAACGGGAAACGTTTGCTAAATAATGTTAATCAGCTAATGGACTTCCAAAAGATAGAGAAAGATAGAGCAACGATTACCATAACAGAACCTATCAATATAATACAGGAACTTACCAACATGAAGGAAGATTTCCAAATGATGGCAGAAAGCAGATATATTGCTATTAATATTATTAAAGATAACGACTTACAAACAGGTTATTATGTGGAGGGAAACAAAGATTTGTTTGATAAAGTATTTACTAATCTTGTGTCAAACGCATTGAAGTTTACGACAAATTATATCAACATCAGAATCTCAAAAGAGGATAATAACTACATTATTGCCGTGGAAGATAATGGAATCGGTATTTCAAAAGAACTTCATGAACGTATTTTTGAGCCGTTTTACCAAATCAAAGAAAAATTACCTAATGATCATATTGGAACGGGTATCGGATTATCCATAGTCAAAAATGCTGTAAAGAAATTGGGAGGAACCTTATCACTTTCTAGTGAAAGTGGTAAAGGATCAACCTTCTATGTATCACTACCTAGTGCAAAGGTTACAATTCCAGAAAAAATGGTAAATAAACTGGTCAACAATGTGATACCACAAGAAAAAATTCCTATTGTAAAAGTAGAAGATGTCGAAAACAAATCAGCGTGGAGAATAGCAGTTGCAGATGATAATGAAGATATGCGTAATTTTATAGTACAGTTGTTAAGTCCTCACTACAAGGTTAATGCTTATGCCAACGGACAAGAACTTCTTAATGACATGGAGAACATTGCCTTTGACTTGATTGTAAGTGATGTCATGATGCCTGAACTGAATGGTTTTGAACTTTGTAAAAAGATAAAAGATAATGTACACAGCTGCCATCTTCCTGTCATTTTATTAACCGCTAAGATAATGGAAACGGATGAAATAGAAGGGCTTGACTATGGAGCAGACGCTTATATCCGAAAACCTTTTTCAAAAGACATTTTGCTTGCTCGCATTAAGAACCTAATAAAGAACCGGGAAAAGATTACAGCAAGTTTCTTACATAATCCCAATGTGAACATTGGTGAAATTATTCAGAATGAGAAAGACAAGGTATTTATTGATAAACTAAATTATATTATCGAAAAAAATATAAATGACTCAGATTTATCTGCACAAATGGTGGCATCAGAACTCTGTATGTGCCGCGCTTTATTCTTCTCGAAGATGAAAGCTGTTTCCGGCGTTTCTTTCAGTAATTACGTACGCATTATTCGTTTAAAGAAAGCTATTGAATTAATGAAAACAGGAAAATATAGTCTTTTGGATATATCGAAAGAAGTTGGATTCTCCTCTCTTTCGTATTTCTCGAAATCATTTAAACAACAGTTTAATATCACTCCATCTGAATACATAAGAAAATAACAACAGATAATTTGCTGATTTATTATTAATTGTCGAGAAGTAAGCATGTGTAGCATTAAGCAGAGGAATTGTCGACAGAAGGGAAGTGACAATAGGTACTATCACTTACTAAAAGTAAACATTACTGTCCCGTTAAAATCGAGAAAAGCTCTGTGAAATTATTGAAACAAGTTGATTACAGACGTTTTCAAGTAAACGAACTTGAAATTGTAAATTTGTGCAATACCAATATCTGCACTTTATATTCAAGAACAAATTCGTTTTCTCCCAAATAGTTTCCTTTCTTGATAAGAATAAGTTTAACTATAATGTCAGGAAGTATGGTGGTGACAAATTTGTCTGATACATACGCCACATGTAGAAGTCCAGAAGTCCAATAGGATGCACTTCTTTTGTAGGGTATCCATTCTTTTTTCATGAGTTGGAGTTTCAACGGTATAAGAAATCGTTTTCAATTGAGGTAAAGAACCGAAACTAACATAGTCCAGCCAATTGTCAT
>JAHHQS010000044.1 GCA_020026285.1 Parabacteroides sp.
ATATTGTTTAAAATATATATTCGTAATTGAACAGAACGCCAAAGATATTAAATCATATTCTTTTTCTTAATAAAGAAATGATTGATAATTGGATAATAAAAAGATATAACAAGAATTGAAGGATCTTGTTTTATGAATCAGGTAATGAATAAAAACTCATTTTAAATAAAAGACATCCAACTCGTGCCTTTTATTTAATAAATATTCATAGTATATGCAGAAAGTATTAACAGTAAAAGGTCCAAGAGACCTTTATGGTTTCTTGCCTAGTATCCCGAGGAGGGTACAGATTTCCACCTTGTTATTAGCTGGCTTTTTGTCCCAAGTAAATGCAGAAGTTGTTTATTCCCAGTCGAAATCAGAGAATGATTTGACCAGGAATATGGTTTCAGCTATTGCTCAACAGACTAAAACTGTGACAGGAACAGTTGTTGATGTAACGGGATTGCCAATCATTGGAGCTAACGTCGTTGTAAAAGGGACAACAAATGGAACAGTTACCGATATGGATGGTAATTTTTCATTAGAAGTTGCAGAAGGAGAAACATTGGTCGTTTCCTATATCGGTTATACGGATGTGACCATTAAAGTGGAAAAGAAATCATCCTACTCAATAACAATGAAAGAAGACTCAAAGGCATTGGAAGAAGTAGTAGTGGTAGGTTATGGTACACAAAAGAAAGTGAATTTGACAGGAGCTGTGACTGCTGTATCCGGCGAAGATCTGACCAAACGTCCTGTGGTCAATACTGCAACCATGTTGCAAGGACAGATTCCCGGTTTGAGAGTCAATCAAGGAACAGGACAGCCCGGTAGTGAAGGCGCCTCATTCCGAATTCGTGGTCAGGGAACATTCTCCGGAGCCGGTTCAGACCCATTGGTATTGATTAACGGAGTGGAAGGCAGCATTACGAATCTGGATCCAAGCATGATTGAAAGCGTCTCTGTCTTGAAGGATGCGGCTTCCGCTTCAATTTATGGTGCACGTGCCGCTAACGGTGTTATTTTGGTTACGACCAAACAGGGAGCAGGTATGGGAGACAGTAAAGCCCATATTTCATATCATGGAAATGTCGCTTTCTATTCACCAACAAAAATGTATGATATTGTGACTAATTCTGCCGAATACATGGAATTAGCAAATCTGGCAAAGAAAAACTCAGGTAACAGCGGCTTCTATACCCAGGAAATGATTGATGCCTATCGAAATGGTAACGGATCCCCTCAGTATCCTAACTTTGACTGGCTGGATTATATGTTCAATACGGCAACAGTTCAGAATCATAACCTGTCGATAGCCGGTAATGCCGGTAATGAAAGAAAAACGACTTACAATATCGCTTTGAATTTTGTTGACCAGCCGGGTACTTTACGTGGTTTTGATTATCAGAAATATAATGCCACGATCGATCTGACATCAGAAATAACCGATTTCATCAAAGTCGGTGCTTATACAAGTATGATGTATGGAGATAGAAAAGAACCTCGACAAGGGCAGGATGATACTTTCCTGTCTACTTTATCACAGGCTCCGACCTATATGCCATGGCTGCCGGATGATGGTTCAGGGGTAAAACGTTGGACAAGTTCTGCTTATGAATTTGAATCGCACAACAAGAACATGCCGGCCATCATTAATGAAGATGTCCTGAAAAAATATCAGAACTTCGATATAAATGCCCAGTTATGGCTGGATATCAAGCTGACTAAAGGATTGCACTGGTATACCAAGGGAGCTGCCCGTTTACAGTCAAGCAAGGCTAAGGACTGGAAAGGTTCTGCAACTCCAATTTATAACTATCACACAGGTGAAGTGACGGGCGAACTGGACAAGGGAGGTTTAGGTCTGACTGTAGAGGACACCAAACGTTTCTACACCAATTTATATACTTATCTGAAATATGATATTTCAACTGCAAACAAGTATCATAATTTCAATCTGATGGTTGGTTACAGCCAGGAGACAGAGAAATATGAAACTTTAAATGGATATAGAAAGGATTTTCCTTTCGATCTTCCGGTATTAGACGCCGGTGCCACATCTGACTGGTCGAATGGCGGATTGGAAGAAGAATGGTCGCTGATGTCAGTATTCGGCCGTTTCAATTATTCTTTCAGAGACCGTTATTTATTTGAAGCCAATATGCGTTACGATGGTACGTCACGTATTTCATCAGATAATCGATGGGGTATTTTCCCTTCATTCTCTGCCGGATGGAGACTTACCGAAGAGGAGTTCATGAAGAATCTGAACTGGAAATGGTTGAACAATATCAAGATCAGAGGATCATGGGGACAGCTGGGTAATCAGAATATCGGCTTATACCCGTATCAGGCTATGATCTCTCACGTGGATGATTATCCTTTCAACAAGTCGGATGTAACTACTGGATACCAACAGACTGCCTACGCCAACAGAAATATTAAATGGGAAACAACAACTATCACTGATGTCGGTGCTGATTTCACTTTGTTTAATGGCCTGAATATTACATTCGACTGGTACAACAAATTGACGACAGATATCCTGCGTTCTTCACAAGTTTCGGATCTGCTGGGTATGAGCGCTCCGACCATCAACAACGGCGAGGTACGAAACAGAGGTATCGAATTTTCTTTGAATTACTCAAATACGGTTCATGGCGGTTTCTTTGACAAGTTACATTATAATATAGGCGGATATGTTGATCGTACGCGTAATGAACTTGTAAAATTCGGTGCAGAGGAAATCAATGATAATACGATCCTTCGTGAAGGTCTGCCTTATGGACAGTATTATATGCTGGAATGTATCGGCGTGTTTGCGGATGAAAATGAAATCATGAATGCTCCGAAGCAGTTTAATGACAAGACATTGCCAGGTGACTTGCGATACAAGGACCAGGATAATAATGGAGTCATTGATAATGCCGACCGTGTTCCTATGGGTGGCAAGTTCCCTGCATTTGAATATGGTGTTACCGCCAGTGCCAGCTGGAACGGATTCGATGTGTCACTGATTGGTCAGGGAGTGGCTGACAAGAAATATTTCACCAATGGCTGGGGAGTTCAACCTTTCCGTCAGGGTTCGGCTCCTACACATGATTATCTGAAAGGTATGTGGACGGAAGAACATCCAAACAATGCCGAACATCCGAAATTGTATTGGGACGACATGGGCGGCAGCAAGAACCTGCGTTCAAACAGTTATTTCCTGAAGAATGCATCTTATTTCCGTCTGAAGAACTTCACTTTTGGCTATACCTTGCCTAAACATCTGACAGATAAAGTAAAGATGTCAAGAGTCCGTGTTTATTTCTCAGGAGATAATCTGATAACCTTTACCAAGTATGACGGACTTGATCCTGAACGTGGCGGAGATGGCAGAGATGCTCAGTATCCTCAGAATAAGATTTGTTCATTTGGTCTGAATGTTGAATTTTAATTAGCGTATAACAATGAAAAAGTTTTTTAATATATTAGCCGGAATGACTATCCTGCTGGGAACGACTACATCTTGTGAAGATTTCTTACAGAAGGATCCTCCAAGTTCTCCTTCACAAGCTATTTTCTGGCAAAAGAAAAGTGATTTTGATTCAGCTCTGGCCGGGTGTTATTCCACTTTTTATGCATGGCCTGGAGAGATGTCACAAATTATCGCCTGCTTCGATAATTTGACGGATAATTCAATCTGTCAGCATGATGAAGATACTTACGGAAAATCAAAAACGATAGCTTTAGGTGATCTGACTCCCAATACGACCGGTTTTGTAACCAATATGTATTCTCACTGCTACCAGGGAATTGCCAGAGTTCATATTCTTCTCGACAATATTGAAAAATATAACAAGAGCGATATGAGTGAAGCTGAGAAAAAATTTATTATTGCTCAATGTAAAGCTTTAAGAGGATATTTCTATTCCTGGTTATATTTATGTTATCGTGAAGTTCCATTGGTTACCCAGACATTGTCTACTGACAACATGTATATGGAAAAAGCTTCCCGTGCCGATATCTATAATCAAATCATGAAAGATTATGATGAAGCCATTGCCACCTTGCCTGATAAAGTTTATTCGGATGCAGAAGTAAGTGGACGTTTCACGGTATCGGCCGTTAAAGGTTTGAAAGCCAGAATCCTGTTGAATGACGCTTATGATGATAATGGGAATGCCACTGATACTGAAAAGTTGAAAGAAGTAGTCTCTTTACTGGAATCAATTAACGGATATTCCCTGGCGGAGTCAATGAGAGATAATTTCATACGAGACAAGCAGCTCTCTTCACCGGAAATTGTTTTTTCTGTCCGGTATTTACGTCCCAACATCCTGAACAGCATTGATCTGTATTATGGAAACTGGTGTACAAACATGGTCTCAAGAGATTTAGTGAATGAATACGAATGTACGGATGGTCAGAAATGGGGCGAATCTCCATTAACTGTAAAAGTAGACGAGAATCTCTTATTGCAGGGAAGTACTCCTGAAGCTACTGCCGAGAGAGCTAAATTGTTCCAGAACAGAGATCCCCGATTGGCTCAGACTATCACCCACAGTGATCAATTGTTATTCCCGGATAAGGGATTTGAAGGGTTGACACAGACTTCCAATACTCTGACTGAATTCGGTATGGTCAAGCTGGTTCAACCGACAAAGGATTTGATTGGTTATTCTACTATTTCAGACCAGGATGTGATTATCTTGCGTTATGCTGATATTCTGATGATGATTGCGGAGGCGGAAAATGAATTGAATGGTCCTGATCAGAAAGTATATGATGCTGTCAATGCCATAAGGGTTCGTTCCCACATGCCTGAATTACCTGAAGGCTTGTCAAAAGAGCAAATGAGAGAACGTATCCGTCATGAATGGCGTGTCGAATTTGCTTTTGAAGGTCATCGTTATTTCCAGTTGAAACGATGGAAACTCATGGAATCAAAAATAGATGGTTTAGTCGATCCTGCTTTGCCGACATACAAGAAAGTATTCAAACCGGCATTCTATTTCTGGCCTATACCACAGGCTGAGATAGACAAGGCAAATGGCGTGCTGACTCAGGATCCGAACTATAAGTAATAATTAATAATTTATCAAAAAGACTAAGACGGGGGACTTTTTTATTTTGTAATGAAGTTCTCCGTCTTATCTTTGAGAAAAGAATCATTAAAATTTTATATCATGAAACAGAAACATACAATAGGAGTGCTCATGGCTTTATTTCTTCTTGCAGGCTCTGTTGAGATGGATTCACAAAACAAAGTGCTCTACCCATACAATATGAATCCCACCGAACATCCGGATTACTTGCGACACCATGTTAAGGCTCCTGATTTGTCCTTGTTTGATAATAAGACCCAGTTTATAGGATTGAGAGATTTGTCAGGAGACGATTATAAAGACAAAATAACACGCTGGGTTGATAAAAATAAATTAGGAAATATATTATGGGTCTCATATCCTCTTATTTATCAGGAAAATTTAAAAGAAGTCGTAGCAGAAATCAAGAAAAGGAATCTCTTTCTGTTTGATTTATGGGGATATATTCCAGGATCTGGTCCTGGCGGTTATTGGCAGCAGTTTGTAATACCTGATGGTGTATTGGATTTGTTTAAAAACGAGTTGGGAGAACACTGGCTTGGTATGGATAACGGAGAACAGGACGGACGGTATGTCGGAAGTTTTGCTCCTCGAATGTATCCGATGGGAAGTGATCGCAAACAACAATACTTCAATTTCCAACGGCATTTCCAGGAGATGGGAGATCAGCTGGGTAATAAACTGGCCACGCTGGTATCCTTGAACTTTGGGCATTATTTTATAAAAGAAGGTATATATACTCTTATCGGAGCAGAGACAGCACAGGGATTGCCTAATTCTCAAATCTATTATTCATTTATTCGTGGTGCCGGTAAACAATATGGTGTACATTGGTTTGGCAATGCCTCTGTATGGAATAGATGGGGATGGAAAAATTATGATAAAAAGACGATAAATGATGATGATAAAAATTATGGGGCGGGAAGTCCTTTGAAGGGAACTTCGTTAAGTCTGCTGAAACGATTGATATATACTCATTTGTTTTATGACTGTGTGGCAGTCGGTTTCGAAGGATCCATGGAAACGGATGAAAACGAACTGAGTCCGATCGGAAAAATCCAGCAGGAAGCCGTAAGGTGGTCCGAGAAATATCAGGATCCGGGAACAATGTATACCCCTGTCGCATTTATGACAGACTTTCTTTCCGGCTGGTCTTTCCCTCGACATCTGTATTCTTCTAATGCATATAAGGTATGGGGGAATCTACCGTATGAGAAATCAGACTATCTGACTGATAATATGTTAAACATTATTTATCCAGGCTATCAGGATGCTTCATACTATCACGACGAACGAGGCTTTATTACACCCACACCATTTGGCGATATGGCCGATTGTTTGATGAGTGATGCTCCATTGTGGATCCTTAGACAATATCCATTGCTGGTCATCGCCGACGAACTACAATCCAATTTGGAAACGAAGGATAAATTAGAACAATACGTCCAACAGGGTGGGCATTTGGTGATAACTTCAGGATCATTGAAAAACATGAAGGATGGATTACTAGGGATAAAAGTTAAGGGATGTCGAGAAATGAATGCCTCGGTTGATTATGGAAGCAAGTCCGTTCAGGAAAATGATTCATTTGTTCTGTCGGAACTGATCATGCCTGCTGATGCTGAAATAATTCAGAAATGTCAGGATATTCCTGCCATAATAGAATATCGGAATGGCAAAGGAGTTATTACAGTGATAGCATCTCCCTTTGCCGTGTCGGAACATCCGCAATGTACATTACCAGTCCGTATCGAGGAAGACAAGCCTCTGGACAAGCCATATCCAATGTTGAAACATGTTCAGGCATATATGGAGAATTTATTTTCAGATTATACCCTGTTTGAAACGAATCCGGATTTAAGTCTGGTGACTTGTGTGAAAAATAAGAATGAATATTCGGTTTTAGTGACAAACAGCAGCTGGGAAGCTCGTCCTTTCAACATCAGTTCAAAAATAGGAGAGATTGAGTCTATTAAAGAAATGAAAATCAATCAGGATGAAATCAAGGCTATAGGTTATACTCCCAAGTTTACAGAAACAGATCCGGGGAAAAATACTTCATCCCAAATAGCAGGTGGTGGAACAAGGGCTTATTCCATAAAAATCAAAAATCCGAAGGTAACCATATCTCCTGAAATTTCCAGTACACCCAATGTTACAGGAAGGGCTCTGACTCTTAGAAACATCCATAATTTGAAAGAAGAGATATTGATACGTCCAACTTTTTTTGAACATTATGATCGTGTTGTAATTGATTGGCGGTATATAGAGGACAAGGATCGGGAATCATTATCAGCCGAATCCGGTTGGTTAAAACGTCAGAAATTAAAAATGACAGTCGATCTTACTTCCGGTTTGAACTTATATCCTGATCTCAGAATCGTCAACAATCACCCGGAATTTTATCAAAAGAGTATGAACAGGATGAAACAAATCATTGATAAAATGCAAATACTGGGTGCAGACGAATTGATTATTTCTTCTCAGCGTTCTATTGAAAACAACTTTACAGCAAAAGAATTCTATAAATCTTTGATAGAATCTTTTCAGACATTGACTGATTATGCAAAGGAAAGGAATATAAGTTTACTTTACCGTCCTTCGCACATGAGAGTTGGTTTTAAAGTTACAGATGCCATTCAGATCGTGAAAGATGTTAGTCGCGGCAATTTCTCTCTGGCTCCGTCTGTTGCCCTGTTATTGGATGACAAGGAACATTTGGATCAAAACATCTCGGCATTGAAGGAAAATGGAGTTAAAAATCTAATCTGGGCAGCACCTCAGAGAGATATTCACAATCAGATCTGGAATATGAATTGTCCAATCAGTCAATATCCGGATCAGAATGTCGTTTCTAAAATTCTTGAATCTTTCCCTGAGAGCAATCATATTATGGATGGATTATATCAATCGTGGGATGATGAATATCTGGATTCAAAAATATTGACAAGACATTCTCTATAAATTCTATTATTCAGATTCAGGCTGGAGTCACCTGGCTGTTTCCTGCAGATTCAGTTCATCCTCCATTTTTATTTTTATCGCAAATATCATTGATATCTCAATAGAAATCTTATTTTTGTGAAGTTAAAAACAACGCCTATGAACTGTACATTATTCAAGAAGGTGGCAGTCGGATCCGTTCTTTCGATCAGTCTGGCTGCCTGTACTTCACCGGAAGTGGTGGAAGGGAATCTGAATGTTATTCCTTTGCCACAAGAGGTCAGTCTGACCAGAGGTCTGTCGCCTTTTGTGATTAACTCATCTACTGTAATCAGCTATCCCGAAGGAAATGCCAAGCTGGAACGGACAGCTCATTTTCTGGCATCGTATATCCGGGAGGTGAGTGGTACCGAAGTGAAGATTGCTACAAAAGGTGGGCAAAATTCCATCTCGCTGCAACTTGATGAGAGTCTCTCCCGGAAGGAAGAATATCAGCTCGATGTCTCTTCAGACAGTATCGTGATCAAAGGGGCAACCGAAGCAGGTGTGTTCTATGGAATACAGACACTGCACAAGGCCTTGCCGGTAACCGACGGAAAGGTGCTGGCTGCCATTCCCTGCGGTACGGTGAAGGATTATCCGAATTTTGCCTATCGCGGTTTCATGGTCGATGTAGGCCGTCATTTCTTCAGTGTTGATTATCTGAAAGAGGTTATCGATATGCTTGCCATGCACAATATCAATTATTTCCACTGGCATCTGTCTGAAGATCAGGGATGGCGTATCGAAATCAAGAAATATCCGAAGCTGACCGAGATAGGTTCGCATCGTAGGGCAACGATGGTGAAATGGGGTTCGGATGCCGATGATGGTGTTCCGGTTGACGGATTCTATACCCAGGAGGAAGCCCGTGAGATTGTGCGCTATGCGGCTGAACGTTTCATTACCGTGATTCCGGAAATAGATATGCCGGGACATATGATGGCGGCTCTGGCTTCGTATCCGGAACTGGGCTGTACAGGCGGACCGTATGAAGTGCCTGTCCGTTTCGGTGTCTTCACCGATGTGCTTTGCGGAGGAAACGAGAAGACCCTGCAGTTTGCAAAGGATGTGCTCGAAGAGATCATGGATATTTTCCCTTCCGAATACATTCATATCGGAGGCGATGAGTGTCCGAAACAGGAGTGGGAAAAATGTCCGAAATGTCAGGCCAAAATTCGTGAACTGAAACTGAAGGATACGCCGGAACACTCGAAGGAGAATCAGCTCCAGGCTTATTTCATGGGTGAAGTGGAGAAGGTGATTGTGGCTCACGGACGAAAGATGATGGGCTGGGATGAGATTCTGGAAGGGAATCCTACCAAGTCTTCTATCGTGATGGCATGGACCAAACCGATGGCTACTGTTCGTGCGGCCCAGCTTCAGCATCAGACTATCAGCTGTCCGATTCAGCATCTGTATTTCAGCAATCCGCATTATAACAAGATTACCGGAGTGAACAGTCTGGCCCGCGTTTATAACTACGAACCGGTTCCTGCCGAGTTATCGGATGCCGACAAGAAGAATGTGTTTGGCGTGCAGGGTTGTATATGGACGGAATGGACAAAAGACAGCACGAAAATGGAATGGCAGATGATGCCCCGTATCGCTGCGTTGAGCGAATTGCAGTGGAGTAATCCGAAAAAGAAGGATCTGAACGCATTCCTGAGTCGTCTACAGCATCAGCTTGACCTGTACACGGTTCATGGTTACCATTTCAAGCAGGATATCTACGAAGCGAACATCAATTTCGAAGCGGCTGAAGGAAGTCGGGAGGCTCAGGTGACTATGCGCACGTACGATAATGTGCCGGTTTATTATACGCTGGACGGAACGGATCCGACTACTTCATCCAAGCTGTACGAGCAGCCGTTCATGGTGTCAGACAGTGCAACGATCAAAGCGCTGGCTGTGAGAAACGGTGAACCGAGTCCGGTTGCAGAACAGACCTGGAAATATACAGAGCCGGAGAAAAAGAAATAATTCGTCTGCCGAAACAGAAAAAAGTCGTTATCTCTTCCTTTCAGGGAAGCCGGATGACGACTTTTTTTATGGCAGAAGGATAACAATCATTTAAAATGAATATCTTTGTTATATCTGATTTAACAAACACTTTAAACTACTGCATGATGAACAGATACAGAAATGAAAAACACCGCTCATCTCTTTGGATTGGTCTGCTGGTCTGTGTTTTCGGACTGATGAATACACTTTCCATGAACGGACAGACAGACGAAGTTCTCAAACTGAAAAAATCACCTCGCTTGTGGGTGGATAAAGAAACCGTATATCACCTGAAGGACAAACTCCATACGCAATATCTGAAAGATCAGGCGCAGCGGATCATCGAAGATGCCGACTGGCTGATTGATTTTCCTCCTATCCGCGAGAAAGAGGCGGAGATGTATATGCAGGGCACCCGGACGATTGCCAGTCATTTGCAGTGTCTGACTTCTGCCTGGGTACTGACGCACGACAAGAAATACAGAAAGGCTGCCATGAAGCACCTGGAGAATCTGTTGAACTGGAATCATGTGAGCTGCGAGGCTCGGGCCAATACACCGCCGGATGCCGATATGTTCTTCTGTCTGACTTATGGCGAGCATTCGGCTGACATCGGACTGATGTATGATATTTTCCGTCCGGATATGACGAAGAAGGAACAGAAGATCTTCTTCGATGTGATTGACAAGTTCTACCTGAAGGAAGCTTTGGAATGTCTGGATCATGCTCCCTGGTGGGCCAATAAAAGCTGGTCCAACTGGAATGGCGTCTGTTCGGGAGGAATGGGCATTCTGGCACTGGCATTCTACAACGATCGTCCGGAATGCAGAAAGCTGATCCCCTTCGTGGAGAAGTCGCTGGCTGAGTATTTCAAATCCTATATCCAGAACGGAGGCGGCAGTCATGAAGGTACCGGTTACTGGAATTATGGCATGCATTATGCAATGCGTTATCTGCTGAGCTGGGAAAAGGCCACCGGACGGAAACATCCGGCTTTCGAGATCGAGGAACTGCGTACTTCCTTGAATTTTCCATTGGATTTTACAGAAATCAATTTCGGGGATAATGACAGCTGGGGACCGACTGGCATGTTCTTCATGCTGGCCGACCGATTGAATAATCCGAATGCGGCCTTGCGTGCTGCCACTTATCTGAAGGTGACTGAAAAGCCGTCCGACGGGAAACGAGACCGTTTCTACCGGGCGGCTACCGGTGATGTGCTCTATGCGGCCGATTATATCCCGACCGACGAGAAGATGAAGGAACTGAAAATGACTCATCAGACCAGGAAGGAGCCGGTGGCGAGAGTGTATAAAGGGTTGGAATGGGGTGCCTTGGCCGACGATTCCGCTTTCCCGACCATGCGGCTTTCTGCTCGTGGCGGCTCCAGTGCGATTTCCGGTCACGGACATGTCGACATCATGAGTTTCATCTGTATGGTGAACGGCGAACGAATGATAGATATCCAGACGGACGGCGGTTATATCAGCACGACTTTCTCAGGCCGTGGTCATGAAATCTATAGCCGAAGCGCGGCTGCCAAAAGCACGATGTATGTGGACGGACTTCCTCCGATGGTGAATGTGACCTGCAAGAGCACGCAGGTGGTGAAGAAGGATGATCTGGAAGGAATCCGGATTGACGGTTCGAACGTCTATATGGCACGCTGGAAGAAAGGATTTATCGGCCGCCTCTTCCTGATGGTGGAAAACAGATACTGGCTGGTGATTGATGCCGCTTCCAGACATTATATCGAATCCCGTTTCCATACTTTCGCCCGGCCGGAGATTCACGACAATACGGTAGTGCTGACCAAAGGGAAGGAGCAGATGGCCATGACCTTCGCTGCTTATGGAAAAGGGATGCTGCAGGAATCACGCGGAATGCCGGTCACCCTGGACAAGCAGACTTATATGCTTCGCTGGATGAGTCCGACCCGCAATTATGAAACCGTTCCGGAAGAAAGCGGATTCCACGTCACAGCCATGAATCCGGGTAACGAAAAATTATCGGTACGGATTCAGAAGGAAGAAGGCGGATTCGCCATTCAGGTAAGCGGAAGAAATGGTTATCAGAGAATTGTAAGGGTGACAAATGATCTTTTCTTGCGTTAGATAGAAGGAATATGAAGAATTAATTCTAATTTTGCAGTCGAAAAATGAAGAATTTTGAAGACAGCTAATTCGAATTTATGAAACGAATCATTATAGTAGGTGCGACTTCGGGTATTGGACGTGAGGTCGCACTTTTATTTGCTCAAAAAGGCTGGACTGTCGGCATAGCGGGCCGGCGCAAGGATAGACTGGAAGAAGTGCAGCGGCTGTTTCCCGATCAGATTCAGATGGAGGAAATAGACATCACCCGTCCGGATGCTCCTTCGCTGCTGAACCGCCTGATTGAGAAATGCGGCGGCATGGATATCTATTTCCATGCGTCGGGAATCGGAAAGCAGAACCGTCTGCTGGAGAGAAAGGTGGAAATGGATACTTTGCAGACCAACGGTATCGGTTTCACTCAGATGATCAATGCGGCCTGGCACTATTTTGCAGCAGCAGGACAGGGACATATTGCAGCCATCACCTCCATTGCCGGAACCAAAGGACTGGGAAGTGCCCCGGCTTATTCGGCCACCAAGGCTTTTCAGAACTGTTATCTTGATTCGCTCTCGCAGCTGGCTCACATGAACAGGCTGAATATCGGCTTTACGGATATCCGTCCGGGTTTTGTGAAAACAGATCTGCTGGACGACGGCAAGAATTATCCGATGCTTCTGAAGAAGGAGAGGGTGGCCAGGATTATCGTGAATGCAGTCCTGAAACGTCGCCGCCGCATCATCGTGGACTGGCGTTATGCCTTTGTCGTCTTTTTCTGGCGGCTGATTCCGAATTATATATGGGAGCGTCTGCCGATCAGAAACTGATGAATGAAAGTATTTCCTTTAGGACTGAAAGTGACTTTTTTGTTGAACATGAAGTTGACATAGCCGTAAATGAATAATCCGAGGAACTGGGAGATGTATTGATTCCATCCCAGGATTTCGACCATTATCAGAAGTATAATGAATTGTGACAGATAGGCGCAGGCAAAAGCAATGAGGAAGAGGAGAGACTGTGAGAAATATTCACCCTTTCCGTAATTGAAAACCCAGAACTTGCTCCAGAAGAAATTATTTATCAGCGAGGCAGAATATCCGGCAATATTCGCGTAGATGTAATCTATATGTAATAGATCCATCATGAACCACACAACCAGAACGGTGATAAGTGCATTCAGGGTTCCTATAATAATGAAACGAATAATCTGCTTTGAATTCTTCATGTGTATATAATTTCCATGCAAAGATAATCATATTGCTGAGTTTTGATAGAAAAAACAATAAAAATAGACGGATTGAATTTGAATCAATTTAAATTCAAATTGAAGTGTTAAATAAAATTGTAGGGATAAATTATTTATTTATTTTTGTCTGTTGAAATACAGACGGAAATAATTAGATACATAATTCTTGAAAAGAAAGATTTGTATATGTATAGCAGAGATGAATTGAAACAACTAAAAAAGGAATTTTGGGAGAGTTTCGCCGCATATTGTGAAGTCCAACCTTATTTACGAAACCGAAAGAAAATGTGGCTCCTTTACAATACTAAAGTGCGAGGTGTGGAGATGAAGTTTGATGCAACTCGAAATGCCGCCTATGTGATCTTGGAAGTAAATCTCAAACAGGAGGATCAACGACTGGAAATGTATGAAAAACTGACGTGGTATAAAGATTATCTGGAAAAAGGATTCGACAACGAACTGATCTGGGACATGTGTTATGTCAGGGAAACCGGAAATCAGGTCTGCCGGGTTTATACCAAAAAGGAAGGAATCGATTTCCACCGGCGTTCAGACTGGGGGGAATTCTTCTCGTTCATGGCACAGAATATGTATCTGATGGAAAAGAATTTTAATAGAATAGCAGAATATATACGTGAATAAATTCTTTGATATGAAATGGATATATTGTTTATTGTCAATGTTTTTCATGCTTTCATGTAGTATAAGCGATGAACAATTAAAGATTTTGAGATCACCTGGTGTGAGTCAGGAGCTGGCTAAGTTCAGATCAGAAAACTTTTTTAATGTAAATTACACACTTAATTTCAATATCCCGAAAGACAAGAATGAACCGGTCACCGGCGAAGTGGATATTTTCTGGCTGCAGGGCGGAATGCAGCCTCTCGTAATTGATTTCAAGGGAGATTCGACCCAGATATTCTCTCTGCTGATGAACGATGCCGCCGTTGATTATGAATTTAAGGACGATCACATTTACATTTCTCCACTGAAGACCTTGTCGGGTGGAAACAGAGTTTCGATTGCCTTCAAGGCTTCCGACCAGTCGCTGAACAGAAGAGACGATTACCTGTATACCTTGCTGGTTCCCGACCGGGCCAGAACATTGTTCCCCTGTTTCGATCAGCCGGATATCAAGGCGGTATATTCGTTAACCCTTTCTGTTCCGGAGAGATGGCAGGCGGTTGCTAACGGAATGGTTGAACATGTCGATTCCCTGTCGCATCCGGGCAGACACGTAATTTCGTTCAAGAAGACCAAATCGCTTCCGACCTATCTGTTCTCGTTTGCTGCAGGCAAGCTGGAGCATGAAGAGTTTACCAGAGACAAACGGACCATCTCGGTGTATCACCGCGAGACAGATCCGTACAAGGTAGCTCAGTGTTCTGAAATTGCCCGCCAGGTATTCGATGATCTGGAATGGATGGAAGAATTTACACAGATCCCTTATCCTTTTGCCAAATATGACCTGATCATTCTGCCGGGCTTCCAGTTTGGCGGTATGGAACATACAGGGGCCACCTTGTACAATGACAACAGCATGTTCCTGAATCAGAATCCGACGCTGGACGAACAGCTCCGACGCTGTTCGCTGATTGCTCACGAGACGGCACACATGTGGTTTGGCGACTATGTCACCATGAAATGGTTCAACGACGTGTGGACCAAGGAGGTGTTTGCCAATTATCTGGCGGCACAGATTGTGAAGCCATTCTTCCCGACGGTGAATCATGAGCTGAATTTCATGAAAGCTTACGTTCCGGCCGCTTATTCGGAAGACAGGACATCAGGCTCGACTCCCATCCAGCAGGAGCTGGGAAATCTGAGAGATGCCGGTCTGGTCTATTCAAATATCATCTACAACAAATCGCCTATGGTGATGGACATGATTGTGAAACGGATGGGCTGGGAGAATTTCCGCAAAGGAATCCATCAATATCTGAAATCTCACAAATATGGCAATGCAACCTGGGATGATCTGATTGTTTCCCTGAACGAATTCTCCGACCGCGATCTGGAGAAGATGAGTCAGGCATGGGTGAAGGAAAAGGGTATGCCTCTTCTGAAAGCCAGCCTGGAAAACAATTCGCTGGTTGTTGAAGAGATTGATACCTGGAATCGAGGACTGGTATGGCCGCAGCGATTGAAATACAGACTGATCGAGAACGATGTGACCGAAGATGTCTATGTGGAGATTGATGATACATTGAATATTGCAAAGACAAAACTGAAACATTCATTTACATCACCGGTGATTCTGCCGAATATTGATGGCTGCGGCTATGGATATTTCCAGATGACGGAAACCGATGTGAAGGGAGCTTTACAGACACTTCAGACAACCAATGACGATCTGCTGAAAGGTTCGCTGCTGATCTCACTGAACGAGAATCTGCAGAACTGGAATCTGGATGTCGATGCCTATATGCATTCACTGATGGATTATCTGGAGATAGAAGAGAACGATCTGCTTTATTCCATGGCATTGGACTATCTGAGTACGGCAACCCGCTTTTCAAAAGCCGATCAGCTATGGCTTGAGAAGGATTTATGGAAACAGGTGGAGACAGGAGCAAAGCCTCAGTTCCGTTTGCATGCATTCCGCCAGTATCTGTATCTTGTCAATTCGAAGGAAGCGGTGAAACGCTTATATGATATCTGGCTGAATCAGAAAAATCCTCAGGGATGCAATCTGAGCGAGAAGGATTATATCAACATGTCGTACGAACTGGCTGTCCGCATGCCGGAAAAGGCCGACGAAATCGTGAAGCTTCAGCTGTCGCGAATCACGAATCCCGACCGCAAGAAACAATATCAATTCATATCACCGGCCGTCTGTCCTTATATGTCTGTCAGAGACAGTGTGTTCGGAGCCTTGCAGTGCGCCGAGAACCGACGTATCGAGCCATGGGTTTCAACTTCACTGGCCTTATTGAATCATCGTCTGCGCCAGCATGAATCAGTCGGATTTATCAGCGGCGGACTGAATGTGTTGCAGGATGTACAGCGCACAGGAGATATCTTTTTCCCGACAGCATGGCTTCGGGCATTATTAAACGGTCACGTCAGTGATGAAGCCAGAAAGGAAGTGGATTATTTCTGGGAGAACAATAAGAACTATCCGCCGATGTTATCGAACAAGATTCGTCAGCAGGCGGACCATCTATATCGCTTGAATAAAATCAAATAGAATTATGTCAGAACAAAATATCATCGAACAGTCGCTGAAGAAGATCGGTATCCAGCAGTTGAATGAAATGCAGCAGACTGTTCTGAATGCCGGAACTCGAAAAGACCTGATCCTTTTGAGTCCGACCGGTTCCGGAAAGACCTTGGCTTTTCTGCTGCCATTGCTTCCGCAGCTGAAGAATGAGGAACGGATCCAGGTGATGGTGATCGCACCGTCACGAGAGCTGGCTCTTCAGATCGAATCCGTATTCCGTTCATTGGGAACCGGAATGAAAGTGACCTGCTGTTATGGCGGTCATCCTTTCCAGATCGAGAAAAGGAGTCTGGAGCATCCGCCGGTTCTGCTGGTCGGTACTCCCGGACGAATCCTGGATCATCTGGAAAAAGGCAATCTGGATTTATATTCCATCCATACGATCGTTCTGGATGAATTTGACAAATCGCTGGAGATGAAATTCATCCCGGAGATGAAGAAGATAATAACCCGTCTGCCCCGGTTAAGAAGAAAGATCCTGACTTCGGCTACCGAAGCGATCGAGATACCAGCCTTTATCGGCTTGAATCAGCCTTTGCGCATTTCCTACCTTTCAGCTACCAAATCCTTGAAGGGGCTGAAGCTGTATCAGGTGAAATCTCCCCAGAAAGACAAGCTGGAAAGTCTTTATGCCCTGCTGGGCGAACTGAACGGCGAGTCCACCCTGGTGTTCTGCAACCATCGCGAGTCGGTGGAAAGAGTGGGAGACTTCCTGGCAAGGAATCGCGTGGATCATGTCTGCTTCCATGGAGGAATGGAACAGTCCGACCGTGAACAGCGTCTGGCTCTGTTCCGCAACCGTACGGCAACGATTCTGGTCTCGACCGACCTGGCTGCACGCGGACTGGATATTCCGGAGGTGAAACATGTCATTCATTACCACCTTCCGCTGAACGAAGAAGCTTTTGTGCATCGTAACGGACGAACCGCCCGAATGAATGCCGAAGGTGCGGCTTACATCCTATTGAACGAATCGGAAAGCCTGCCTGAATATATATCGCCGGAACCCGACGAATTTTTCCTGTCTGCCAACGTGCGCAAACCGGAGCCGTCTGATTGGGTGACGCTGACTATCAGCAAGGGGAAACGCGACAAGCTGAGCAAGAAGGACATTGTAGGATTCCTGTTCCAGAAGGGGAATGCCGGAAAAGACGATATCGGCGTGATCGAAATCTTCGAGTCAACCTCGCTGGTGGCAGTGAAAAGAGCCAGAAAGAAAGAACTCCTGTCTCGCATACGGGATGAAAAAATTAAGAATCTAAAAGCAAAATTCTCATAAAGATGGGTAATCGTATTTTGATAAAGAATGTCCAGCTGGACATGAAGACTGTTGATATTTCTATTGATGGGAATCAGATCTCTCAGATAGGTCAGAATATCACCATGGACGATGCTGAAATTATCGATGGAACCAACAAGGCCGTCATTCCGGGAATGATTAACGGTCACACGCACGCAGCGATGACTTTGTTCCGCGGATTTGCCGACGACATGAAGCTGATGCCCTGGCTGGAACAGAAGATCTGGCCGAACGAAGCCAAACTGAATCGGGATGATATCTACTGGGGAACCAAACTGGCGTGTCTCGAAATGATCAAATCGGGTACGACAACCTTTCTGGATATGTACTTCAAATACCGCGGTATTGCCGATGCTGTCGAAGAGATGGGAATCAGAGGCTATCTGTCATCGGTCTGCTTCGACAACTTCGATCCGGCATTGAGTGAGAAATGCAAGAAGGAAGCCGCAAAACTGCTGACTGTCTCGCAGGAATACGGATCCCGACTGAAACTGGTCATAGGTCCTCATGCCATTTATACCGTTTCAGGCGATCTGCTCCAATGGATTCACCGTTTTACCCAGGATAACAGACTGCTGATTCATCTGCATCTGGCAGAAACGGAAGAGGAAGTGAAAAACTCCATCCGGAATTTCGGGTTCTCTCCGGTCCGCTATCTTTATAAACTGGGAGTGTTGTCACCGAATCTGGTGATAGCCCACGGATTGTATGTGGATGATGACGAAATCAAGATGCTGGCTGATCATGGAGTGAAAGTGATCCACAATCCGGCATCGAATATGAAACTGGCTTCGGGCTATCAGTTCAAGTTTGCCGAGATGAAGAAGGCCGGAATCAAAGTGGGACTAGGAACGGATGGCTGTTCTTCGAGCAATAACCTGGATATGATCGAAGTGATGAAGATGACTTCGCTGCTGGGCAAAGCCTGGCGGAAGGATCCGGAAGTGCTGACTGCCCAGGAGATGCTGGATGCGGCAACGAGTGTGGGTGCCGATATTCTGGGACTGAATGCAGGACGGATCGAAGTGGGACGACTGGCTGATCTTTCGCTGATTGACCTGAAGACTCCGGCTTTCACTCCGAACTTCAACTTTGTATCGAATCTGGTCTACTCGGCCAACGGAAGTTGTGTGGATACGGTTATTTGTAACGGAAAGGTGCTGATGCGCAACAAACATGTTCCCGGCGAGGAAGGAATCATGGAGAAGGCTGCCCAGTGTGCTTATAATTTAATAGAAAGATAAAAACAAGATATATCATGGAAAAGGCAAGTTTATATGAAGAGACAGCTGCTTATCTGAGATCCCGTATACAGGGGAATCCGGAGACAGCGATTATTTTAGGAAGTGGATTAGGTTCGCTGGCCGACAAGATTGAAGATCCTGTCGTTATTCCTTACAGCGAGATACCTCATTTCGTACGTTCCACAGCATCCGGTCACAAGGGAAACTTTATCTGTGGCCGGTTAGGAGGCAAACAGGTGCTTGCCATGCAGGGACGTTTCCATTATTACGAAGGCTACACGATGGAACAGGTCACATTTCCGATACGTGTCATGAAGCTGCTGGGCATCCGGAATCTGTTTGTTTCGAATGCTGCCGGCGGAATCAATACGACTTTCAAAGTGGGCAATCTGATGATCATCCGCGATCATATCAATATGCTTCCGAATCCGCTGATCGGTCCGAACAAGGAAGAGTTCGGAACTCGTTTCCCGGATATGACGCGTGCTTACGATCGTGAATTTATCCGGAAGATGGAAGAGATAGCTGCCGAGAAGAACATCCCATTGAAGAAAGGAGTCTATGTCGGCCTGACAGGTCCTTCCTACGAGACGCCGGCCGAATACGCTTTCTATGGAAAGGTGGGCGGCGATGCCATCGGAATGAGTACGGTTCCGGAAGTGATAGTAGCCCGTCATTGCGGCATCCGTGTCTTTGGCATGTCCGTAATCACCAACGAAGGCTATCATTTTGCCGATGATTTTGTGAATGATGCGAACGATGTGATTGTTGCAGCAAACAAGGCGGCAGCTATCATGTCGGATTTGTTTACCGAACTGATACGGAGAATATAATTTCTCCGTATCAGTAGAATAAGTAAATAAAATAGATGATGAAGGAAAGATTGCATGAGATCGATTTACTCAGACCTATCGTTATTTTTTTGCTAGTCGTAGTACATTCATTCACCATGTATTGGGGTATGTGGTCTTTGCCCGAGGGTATCGGAGAATGCCGTCCTTACTATTGGATAGCCAAATTAAGTTATTCCTGTATGCTCGAAACATTTACCTTTATCAGTGGATATTTGTTTGCTTTGTCAGCTGAACATAAAACTATATTTTTTAGAGATGTCGTGATCAAGAAATCTAAGCGACTGATCATTCCAAGTATAATTTTCAGCTTCCTCTATCTGATATTTATCATGAACGAAAGGAATGTTTTTTCCACAACATTTCTTTATAATCTGATTAATGGAGTGGGACATATGTGGTATTTGCCGATGTTGTTCTGGTGCTTTGCTATAACAGTCGTTTTAAGGAAATTGCCGATGAAAGAAGAAGTAAAGCTTGCCGGATTATTCCTGGCCACATCATTATCTCTGTTACCATTGCCGCTGCAATTAGGTTCAGCCTGTTATTTTCTGTTTTTCTTTTATCTGGGTACTTATTTTTTTAGAAAAAGAGATTATATCAAACAGCATTCATTTATTAAGCCAATGATGATCTTTTTTACAGCAATCATTTTAATCTATGTCTTCTTCAAAAAAAATCCATATTTATTACCGGCAATACCGCTTTTAGAGCGGCTTTATCCCATTCTGTGGCGAGCCTTTTATACTTTCTTTGGTGTTTTTATTTTGTATAAACTGTGCTTGTTTTTTACATCCAGACATAAACTTCCTGTCAGACTGATCGATTTTAATAAATATTGTTTTGGTATCTATTTAATTCAACAGTTTATACTGCAAATATTGTATTATAAAACGAATCTGCCTGCTATGGCAGGTACCTATTGGTTGCCATGGTGTGGTTTGATCATCACATTCTTTTCTTCTACTATTCTATCGAAATTATTACTTAAAACGAGAATAGGACGTTTCCTGATAGGATAAGTATGTCGTTATATATTTGTCTGTTTAGTTTATGTTTCTGATGAGATGTTCTGTCAGGGACGGCAGTGCATTTCAAACTGATGTCTTCTATATGCTCTTTTCCTTTGGTCGGGATTCTCAACTTTTGGCTTGATCCAAAAGTTGCAAAAGATCAAGGCTACGTCCTTTGGGCTACTCGATGGAACTCTCCGCGGAAGGATTGAAACTCGCTTCGCTCAGACAGCAATCCTTCTTTTTTCGCTCCGATTTCTATCGAGCTTAACGCCGTCGGACTCAATGCCAGAGAGAACATATATAATAATTTCTAATTTAATATATAAGCCACATGGTTGCATTCTATATATGATGATATCACAAAATATTATCTATTATATCATAAAAACACTGGAAAATAAAAAAAAATATATATATTTACTAACTTTGCGATATGCTATAGTGGAGTGTTATAAAATGGAAACAGAATGTTATTTTTTATATTGTATCCTCGATAGATATCCGGAATAAATAATCTATTACTATTAAACAACATTTGTATTGAATAATGATATTGTTTAACAGTAAAAAGAATCTAATTTTGAAACGAAGATGATATATACAGATATAAAGATTGAAAAATTTCGTGGTATAAGAGTTTGTGAGCTCGAAAAATTAGGATTAGTCAATCTGTTCTTTGGGAAAAATAATTGTGGTAAATCTTCACTTTTGGAAGCTTTATTCCTTATGTCAGGTCCGTCAAACCCAACTTTACCAATTGTTCTTAACAATATGAGAAATTTGATGAGTTTTAATGAGGAGGATCTTAAAGCTGATTTTTATTTAGCTAATTCAGAAAATATTATACATCTTCAAAGTAAAGGAGAACAGGCTAGAGATATTAGAATTAGTATGATTGAATCGCATAGCAAACAAGTTGCTTTGGACCAATTAAATCAGATGAATTCAGAACAAGCAGGGAAACGATATGGATTTAAAATTAATTTTAATATAGGTGAAAACGGTGGTCAACATCATACAGAATTAATAGTAACGGATGAGAACACTGGAAAAGCTTCAACAGATACTTCCTATAAGGAAAGCATGTATGCTGAATATATTCCTTCAGGATATATGAATGTTGGTATAAATGATAAATTAGCTCAAATAATAAAGAACAAACAAGAGTCTGAAATATTAGAAGCACTAAGAATCGTTGAACCTAAAATTAAAGATATACAATTGGTCGGACAAAAAATAATGGTAGATATAGGGTTACCAACTCGTCTTCCTGTTAATGTCTTGGGAGACGGAGTTCGAAAAGTGTTATCGATTTTGATTTCAATATACAATACTCAAAATGGAGTTTTGATGGTAGATGAGATTGATAATGGTTTACATTATAGTGTTATGTATAAATTATGGGATGTAATTTTACAAACTTGTAAAAAAACTAATACACAAATGTTTATAAGTACGCATTCAATGGATATGGTAAAGGCTTTAGTTGCTTCTTTTAAGCAAACAACTCACACAAATCCACAAGTTTCTGCTTATAAATTAATAAAAAAAGAAGATGACGAACTCGTTGCTTTACGATATAGTGAGGAGCAATTGTCATATACTGTTGAACAAGAAATAGAAATACGTTAATGACAAAAATATTTGTTGAATCAAAACATGATAATACAACAGAAACAGTGTTTCTTAAAACCTTATTGCAAAAAATAGGTATTGAAGAGACACGTTATAAGATAATACATGTTGATGGAAAAGACAATCTAAAAAATAATGAAAATATATTTGTAGATAATACATTATCGGGTGGACGTAATGTAATTATATTTGATGCAGATACACCTGATACACAAGCAGGTTTTGAAGTTACTAGAAATAAGATATTGAAAACATTTCCATCAGATGTAAAAATTGATGGATTATTCCTTTTCCCCAATAACCAAGATGATGGTATTTTTGAAAATTTATTAGAAGAAATAATGCAAAAAGAGAATCATCAGCTCTTTATCAATTGCTTTAGTGATTATGAACATTGTTTGGGCGATAAATATGTGTCTCCTGATTTAAAAGGAAAATTGCACACGTATATGAGTGCGCAAAAAGCACTATCCAAAACACAGCGTAAAAGATTAGGAAGTGGTCAATGGTTATTTGAAGATAGTAGATATTGGAATTTAGACTCCGATTATTTAACCCCTTTAAAAACATTTTTATTAGAAAAAATATAGTTGTTACCTTTATTGAAATATATCTATGATTCCATCTTTTGATAATAATTATGTGTAGTCTCCTTATGTTGGTACAAGTCCTACAGCTCTTTCTAAGGCTAAATTAAAGTTTTTAGATCATTATTTATTACCTGTTAGCGGCCCAATAACAGCAATAAGAACCACTCGGTTATTTAGTCATAATCGGCATGATGTTTTGAAAAGATTGGAATGGCTTCATCGTTTACTAGATGAGACATATAGGCTTTTACCTGATTTCCTAGGATTCTCTACTCATAAGATTATCCTTAGAAATCGGATAAATATGCTAGAATCTCAAATATAGGATTTAGGTAAAATAGATAATCATGATACAACAATAAGGCTATGGTTTGCATGATATGCTATTTATGGCTCGAAAGGTACATTTGCGGATTTTCAAGTCTAACTTCAAGTCTTGTATCTTATAAAACTACTATGTGTAGGGTTATTATCATCTCCTAACCATATTTGAGACAAAGAGAAGATAAAAGGTGTATTAAAAAGTAAAATGTACTTATCAAATGTTCTTTATGGTTCTTTTGGTTATGAAATGGGGATGGACAAATGATAACCTTTTCTCTGAATTATATGGCTCATTAGTCATATAGGAAATCATTAACTTATTGAATCCGCAGGTACAGATGAAAAAATTCTTTAAAAAAGTATTATAAAGTACTTTCTGATAAAAAATGAATATTGTAACCTGTTGATGACCAAATGAAATAATCGGTATCTTAAGGCATCTCCGAATATCATTTAAATTGATTCAACGTCAGGGGATTGTTTCTTTAGCTCAGGCTGATGTTCTGTGTAATAACTTTTCGGTGAAATTGGTGTTCTGTGGATATTTTTGATAAAATGAACAATGTCTGTCATCTGCTCGCCGTCATTGCGGAACTGATCCATCGCATTGGGGAGGCTTTCATCGTTCCGTCAGGGAAGGCAAAGTATTTCAGACCGAAATCAGTGGTCC
>JAHHQS010000045.1 GCA_020026285.1 Parabacteroides sp.
AGTGGGCAGTGATGGATTCGAACCACCGAAGGCGAAAGCCAGCTGAGTTACAGTCAGCCCCATTTGGCCACTCTGGTAACTGCCCCTCTTTTTCTCAATTGCACTGCAAAGGTACAATTAATTTTTTAACTTGCAAGAAAAATCTACCATTTTTATTGCAGTAATTGCAGCTTCATCACCTTTATTTCCATATTTACCACCTGCACGGTCTTCAGCCTGCTGCATATTATTGGTAGTTAACATACCGAAAATGAAAGGAATATCATACATCAAGTTCAATTCAGTCATACCCTGAGTTACACTTGAACAAACATAATCAAAATGTGGAGTATCACCCTGAATTACGCAACCTAAAACGATTACTGCATCCAGATCTTTCTCGTCAACCATTCTTTTTGCACCAAAAGTCAACTCAAAACTTCCAGGAACGCGTCTTACAACGATGTTTTCAGGTTTAACACCATGTCTTTCCAATGTATTACAAGCGCCTTCAAGCAGCTTTTCAGTAATAACCTTATTCCATTCAGCAACAACGATTCCGATATTCATCTCTGAAGCATCAGGAACGCTGTTAAAATCATAATCTGATAAATTTTGATAAGCTGTAGCCATATTGATTTTAATAAGACAAGAAGAGGATGCCTCCAACATAAATCAAGGGCATCCTCGTCTCTTCCATTTAACAATTACAAATTTATATTATTTAGCCAATGCCTCTGCACGAGTAATATATTTATCAATCTCTGCAGCTTCCATTGAAGCGAAATATTTTTCTTTAATTTGTTTATAAGATTTCACGGCATCTGAATACTGTTTCAATGATTCATAAGCAACACCGGCTTTCTTTAAATAAATAGGGCTGATGATTTCGTTATCTGCAGCTGCAGCAGCTTTTTCGAAATAGCTGATACCTTCTTTAACGTTACCTGCATTTACATAACAGTCACCAATCAGACCAACAATAGCAGGAGAAATCATATCATCACTTGCGCTGAATGATTTCAACATATCCAAAGCTTTTTCGTTTTCTCCTAATTTAAAATAACAGATACCAGCATAAGCCTTGGCTAAATTACCAGCATCAGTACTGCTATACTGATCAGCAATAGCAACAAAACCATCGTAATCGACTCCATTGCCATTCAATGCCAACTGAAATGAATCCTTTGCGAAATATTGTTCGCCCTTAAACATTGCAGCTGCAGCTTTCTTCTGCTGTGGAGCTAAATAACCTTGCTGATAACCTAAAAATGCACCAACGACAACAACAACAGCCAAGATGCCTAAAATAATTTTCTTTGAATTGTTTTCAAAGAATAGTTCCGATCTCGAAACAAGTTCTTCTACTTCTACGGTTTCCTTTTCTTTAGTAGCCATAATTTATTTATAGTTTTTATTAATCTTTTCTAGCTCACAGCGCATTCCGCGCTTCAAAGCGCAAAAGTAGTTTTTTTTAACGACATAATCGATATATATAAGTATATTTTTTAATTTTGTATGTATTAAAACGAAATCAATGATACTAGAACAGCTTTCTATTCTGAATTACAAAAATATAGTCCAAGCAGAAATCAGTTTTTCACCCAAAATAAATTGTTTTTTTGGAAAGAACGGTATGGGTAAAACCAACTTCATGGATGCTATTTATTATCTATCTTTTTGTAAGAGTCATATCAATACTCCCGACAGTCAGATTATCCGGAATAATGAAGATATGTGTGTGCTTCAAGGGATATATGATTATGATGGCAGAACAGAAGAATTATTCTGCGGTATTCGCCATAAACAACGAAAACAGTTTAAACGAAACAAAAAGGAATATGGAAAACTTTCCGAACATATCGGACTGCTTCCTTTAGTCATGATTTCGCCTGCCGATACGGAATTAATCCAGGGGGGAAGTGATGAACGTCGACGTTTTATTGATATGATTATTTCTCAACAGGATAAGAATTATCTCCATTCGCTGATTCAATACAATAAAGCGCTTACTCAACGTAACTCTTTATTGAAAACACAATCGAAAGATTTTTCTTTATTCGACGTTCTTGAAATGCAATTATCCATGTATGGAGAACAGATTTTCGCCAAACGTCAGGAACTGATTGAAAGACTGAAACCCTTATTCAATCTGTATTATCAACAAATCTGCGATTCGGTAGAGACTGTGAATCTGGAATACATTTCACAATTAGTAGAAGGCCCTTTAGAAGAAAGGCTAAAGAACAACAGAGAACGAGATTTGATTATCGGATATACGACCAGCGGTATTCATAAAGATGAATTGGAGATGAATCTAGGTGACCATCTGATTCGTCGAGTCGGTTCTCAAGGTCAGCAAAAGACTTTTCTTATTGCTTTAAAATTAGCTCAGTATTCTTTATTGATAGAACAAGGACAAACAACACCAATTCTATTATTAGATGACATATTTGATAAACTGGATGCTCAGCGTGTAGCTCAGATTATAAAGCTGGTGAGTGAAGAGAAATTCGGACAAATATTTATTACTGATACCAATCGAAAATATCTGGATGAGATATTGGAAACTATAAATCATGACTATGCCCTATTTGAAGTAGAACAGGGATATATACAACCACTTAAAGAATAAAATAGATGAGAAGAACAAATGTACAACCAATTAGTGCTATTCTTAGAGACTTCTTTGAGGATAACACCGAAATCTATGAAAAAATTATTGAGGTCAGCATTCGTCGTGCCTGGGAAAAGCTTCTAGGTCCCGTTATGGCCGAAAAATACACCAAAAACATTTACGTTAGAGACAGAGTTCTTTACGTATATATCAATTCCTCCGTATTACGATCAGAATTACTGCTTAACAAGGAAAATGTCATGAACAGCATCAATAAGGAAATCAACAGAGGGTATCTTTTGGATATGGTTATCCGATAACCTCCTGCTCTGTTATTAACAGATCCATTTTTTTATCAAAAGGCTCAACAGGGATCTGTTCTCTTAATTGGAAAGAATAGCAGATTCCTATTTTAGGAACCGGCAAAGTAGATAACAATCGATCATAAAAGCCTCTTCCCCGCCCCATTCTGTTCAATTGTCTGTCAAAAGCCACACCTGGAACTATAATCAAATCAATATCATCCTCTATTGAAACAGATTCGGAAGTAATAACAGGTTCTAATATTCCAAAAGCACCAGACTGAACAGAATCAGGTCCTGTATACGGCAATAACAACAAATCATCGCCTTGGACTACCGGAAGAGCAATTGTCTTTTCCTTATACCACTTTTCAATAAACGAACAGGTTTGTACTTCACCCGGCAATGCATGATAGCAGGCAACTGAATGAGCCTGCCGGAACAACTCGGTTTGTTCCAACAGGCTCATTACTTGTTCCGACCACTCATTGAGCTGAGCAATCGGATATTGTTTTTTCTGTAAGGCAATCTCTCGCCTCAAGCGTTTTTTTTCTTCAACTTTCATTTTATTGTTTCATAGCTTCATCCAGAGTTCGCATCGGATTGGATTTTCCGGCCTGCAATACCTGAACAGCTTTATCAATCGTCACATCATCATCGAAGAAGACAGGATAAAAACCTTCATCATCGAAGAAATTACGGATAATATAAGCCTGTAATTGTCTTTCTATCAATTTATGCGAAATAGAAATCAAATACGGACGTTTTCTGATGCCTTCCTTTACAGCATAATTTGCAAAATTATTTACCAGAGGCTGCTGTTTCAAGTATTCCCAAAGTTCTTTATAATCCTTGAAAGCAGAGAACTTATCTTTATTCTTATCTGAATATTCCAATGCGTATTTATATAAGACACCAGAATTGATTACACTTGAGAAATAAGAAGTCACACCGCTTGTATCTCTCGGAATAAAGATATCCGGCATGATACCTCCCCCTCCATAAACAATTCTTCCTGAAACGGTTTCATACTTCAAAGAATCATCCAGCTTGATACTGTCTGCCGAATAGAACTCTCCATGAAGATAACGGTTATAAATATCCTGATCGTAACCTTCTGAATCGCCTAAAGTATATTGTTTCTGAATACAACGACCAGACGGAGTATAATAACGGGCTACAGTCAGACGGATTTCAGATCCATCGTTCAAACGAATTGGAGACTGAACCAAGCCTTTACCATAAGTACGACGACCAATAATTAATCCTCTGTCATTATCCTGAATGGCTCCTGAAACAATTTCACTGGCAGAAGCAGAGATTTCGTCCGTCAATATAACAACCGGATTTTCCTTACAAGTTCCTGTACCATTGGCAAATGATTCAAAGCGAGGAAAAGCCTTACCTTCAGCATAAACGATTAATCGTCCTTCCGGCATAAACTCGTTGACCATATTGATAGCGGCATCCATGTAACCACCTGTATTCTCACGCAAATCAATGATAAATTTATCACAGCTCTCCTGTTTCAACATAGCAATAGCTGTAATAAATTCATTGTAAGTTGTTCTACCGAATTTACTTACACGAATATAACCAATGCCATCTTCTATTTCGTAAGCAACATCGACAGTCTTCAATGGGACATCTCCACGAGTCACTTCCACCTGTAGTAATTCAGGATTATTATTACGTTTGATACCTAACCTGACAGTACTGTTTTTAGCACCACGCAGCATCTTCATCACTTTATCACGACTTGTCTTGTTGCCAGAATAAACAGTATCATTAATTGTAACAATTCTATCGAAAGCCTGTAATCCGGCTTTTTCAGAAGGTCCACCCGGAACGACATTGATCACCAATATCGTATCCAACTGCATATTGAAAGAAACACCAATTCCACTGAAAGAACCTTCCAGATCTTCAGATACGGCAGCAACATCTTTTGCTGTGATATAAACCGAATGCGGATCCAGTTCTTTAAAAACTTTCGGAATAACATCTTCCACCAATTTTGCCATATCAACTGTATCGACGTACTGATTTTCGATAACATTCAATATTGCATCAATTTTTTGATTGTGCGGAAACGAATTCTTTTCAAGATAACTAGAACGCCAGTAGAAATTACCCCAGAAGATTCCAAACGCAATACTGGCTGCTATAATAACGGGCAACCAAATAATCAACCGCTTATTTTTGTCCATAAAACGTTTTTTTATTCATTTAAGTCTATATAATCTACTTGTATGTTTGCTTTTTTCAACAAATCACAACCTTCCTCCGTCCGATATTTTTCAGAATAAACAACACGAACAATTCCTGATTGTATAATTAATTTGGCACATTCAATACAAGGAGCTGAAGTAACATAAATAGTTGCTCCTCTACTGCTATTGGAAGATGCTGCGACTTTAGTAATAGCATTAGCTTCGGCATGAAGCACATAAGGCCAGGTCACATTGTTTTCATCCTCACATACATTTTCAAAACCGGAAGGTGTTCCGTTATATCCGTCGGATATAATCATTTTGTCTTTTACAACCAAAGCACCAACCTGTCTTCTCTTACAATATGAGTTTTCCGCCCAGATAGCAGCCATACGCAAATAGCGTTTGTCCAACTCATATTGTTTATCCGTCTTACTACTCATTATTATGTTTCTTTATTAAAAAGGCGTACCCCGACAATTGTACGGGCACGCCTTTCAGGTTTAATTCCCGTATTAATTAAGATACAAAAATAGTCATTTTGCCTTAACTACTACGACTTTATACTTTATTTTTTAATTCCGTTCCTAATTAGTAAAGCATCAATGGTTGGTTCCTGTCCGCGAAAACGTCTGTAAAGTATAGCTGGATCTTCAGTACCTCCCTTTGTCAAGATATTTTCATAGAATGATTTGGCAACCTCCTTATTGAAGATACCCTTCTCCTTAAAGAGAGAAAACGCGTCTGCATCAAGTACTTCCGCCCACTTATAACCATAATATCCGGCAGCATAGCCTCCGGCAAAAAGATGTCCGAAGTTCGTACTCATACATGCTTCTGGAACTTCCGGAAGAACGGATGCTTTAGCCCAGGCTTTCTTTTCGAATGAAATGACATCACCTTCGAATGGTTCTTCGATAGTATGCCAGGCCATATCCAACAAGCCGAAACTTACCTGGCGACAGCAAGCATAACCAGTGTTGAAATTAGATACATCTATCAGTTTCTGAATCAGATCCTGTGGAATCTTCTCGCCTGTTTCATAATGAACAGCTATCTGATCCAGATATTCCTTCTGTGTCAGGAAGTTTTCCATAATCTGTGATGGTAATTCCACAAAGTCCTGAAATACATTTGTACCCGACAGAGATTCATATTTACATTCCGAACAGATTCCATGCAAGGCATGACCAAACTCATGCAGGAAAGTTTCCACCTCATCGAATGTTAACAGGGAAGGTTTGGTTCCTGTCGGACGGGTAAAGTTCATCACGATAATGATATGCGGACGAACATCCTTTCCTTCGGCATCGTGGTACTGAGAACTGATACCATTCATCCAGGCTCCCGACTGTTTTCCATCGCGTGGGAAAAAGTCTGTGTATAATATTGCCTTATATTTTCCTTCGGCATCATATACTTCGTAGGCTTTCACTTCCGGATCATAAACAGGTATCTGATCATTTTCCTTAAAAGTCAGACCATACAATTGAGTTGCCAATCCGAAAACACCCTTCTTTACATTTTCCAGTTGGAAATAAGGACGAGTCATTTCATCATTCACTTTGAAACGAATATCCTTCAGTTTTTCTGAATAATAACTCCAGTCCCAAGGCATCAGCTTCAGATTCTGATTTTCTTTTCCGATAGCAAAACCTTGAACGGCATTGTATTCATTGATCGCCACCGGTTTATAAGCATCCAATAACTGATTCAACAGATTATATACGTTATCTGCGTTCTTCGCCATCTTGCTTGATAATTCCGAAGCTGCATAATTCTGGAATCCCATCAGTTTGGCCAAAGCCAGACGACCATTCACCAGTTTACGAACAATTTCCTTGTTATCATATTCATCTCCTTTGTTTCCGATGCTGTTATAAGCACGATACATCTTTTCTCTCAATTCTCGAGAATCGGCATATCGCATAAAAGGCACATAACTTGGAGCATCCAAGGTAAACAACCAGCCTTTCTTTCCTTTTGTTTCGGCCTGATGGGCAGCTGCTTCACGAATACTTTCCGGCAGACCGGCAATATCCTTTTCGTCTGTCAGAAGCATTGCAAAACGATGCTTGTCTTTCAGACTATTCTGATCGAACTGCAAAGAAAGCAGACTCAACTCGGTACTCAGCTTGCGATAGGTTTCCTTATCGGCTTCATTCAAGTTGGCACCTCTTTCCTTAAAAGCACGGAATGTTTCAGTCAACAAGCGATCGTCTTCGGTAGACAGATTCAACGACTGACGCTGATTATAAACACTCTCCACACGTTTGAACAGTTTCTCGTTCAGATAAATATTATTCGAACTTTCTGTCAGATCCGGAGATATTCGTTGAGAGATTTCCATCATCTCATCGTTCGCATTAGCACTCAGCACATTGAAAAAGGCACCACTCACACGACTCAATAATTCACCTGCACGATCCAAAGCCACAATGGTATTATCAAAAGTAGCAGGATCGTTATTATTTGCAATATTCTCAACATCCGCATTCAATTCAGCAATACCTTTTTTGAATGCCGGCTCATAATGCTCCGTCTTGATCTGATCGAAAGGAGTTGTTTCAAACGGAGTATTGTACTTACTAAAAAACGGATTTATTTCTGTCTGCATCATAAATTTTAAGACTTAAATATAAAAGTAAACTGACATCGGATAAAGATGTCATCCATTCACTTTCTTGTAATATAACAATCATGCAAATATAAGGTTTTATGGGAAGAATAAACTCATGAAAAGTAGATACATCGAGTTTCATAGTATTGGAACTTTAGTTTCATTGCATTGAAACTTTTGTTTCATCGTATTGAAACACTAAAAAGGTCGGAAGGTTTGAAATATTTTTCTCATTTTTTAACGAAAACATATCATATATCTATGATTGTTAGCTATAACAAAAAATCAAATAATGAAGATGCCAGATGAATATCGGATTGAAGGAGTTGAAATCGTTTTTTCTGGAGAACGAATGAATTGTGATACGTGGGATGTTAACGCCTTGCCTCTATTTCTTACTGAGCTTTGAATAAAAAAATAGCATTGCAAAATAAAATTATTAGAAATAAAAAAAGAATCCTGGCAGTCTGTAACCAACTGTCAGAATTCCTTTTGAGCGGGAGTCACCTTCCTCGTCCTTTTAAAATATTATATTGATAATAAATCTATTTTTTTGAATAATGAAATCTCATAGATAATACATAAACTTCAATTAGATCATCATGTACAGAATATACTATTCTATGCTCTGATGTTATTCTCCTTGACCATTTACCAACCAAACCATAACGAAGAGCTTCAGGCTTACCAATTCCGGTATATGGATGAGCAGCAATATCCTCTAATAAAGCTACAATCTTCTTTAAAATAGTCTTATTTCCACTTTGCGTAAAATAGATATATTCTTTTCGAGCCTGTTCTGACAATACTATTTTATACATGCAACTCTATTTAAGAAATCTTCCATACTCTCACCATCCTCTTGAATTACACAATTTCCTTCTGCTATATCCTCTTCTCCTTTTTGTATAGCCTTCATGGTTGAAGGAGAGGACATGAGATATTCTGTTTCTTTCAAAGCATTATATTCATCCAATGAAATCATGACGACACCGGTACCATTACCCCGATTAATAATAACTGTATCGCAATCATCAATTACTGAATCAATGTAACCTTTCAAATTTGATCTTAGATCTGTAAAATTAGCTGTTCTCATAATATTTCTATAAACTGGAACAAATATATGTACTTATATACGTACTTCCAAATACAAATCGTTAATTATTAGAAATAAAAAAGGAATCCGGGCAGTCAGTAAACAACTGTCAGGATTCCTTTTGAGCGGTAAGCGGGACTCGAACCCGTGACCCTTAGCTTGGGAAGCTAATGCTCTACCAACTGAGCTACTACCGCAATACGAATGCAAATATAGAAAAATCTTTCTTTTTTTCTTAACTTTGCAGACAAATAATCATATTTATATTGCAATATGATTATGGGAATATCTATCAAATAAACGCTAATAACATTGTAATCAAACATTAAGACCATGAAAAAAGGGATTCTTTATGCTCTATTGGCCTCTGTTTTATGGGCTATTGTCACACCTTTTATTAAACAAGGAATCAGTTATGACTTCTCACCAATCAATTTTGCCGGATTAAGATTTACAACTGTCGGTATTATTCTTTTTATCTATACATGGCACAAAGGTATGTGGAAAGAAATTGTTTCTCACTGGAAATTATTCACGATTCTTATCCTCCTCAATATATTCCTTGGATATGCCACCTTTTACATTGGGGTCGATTCCGTCAGCGGAGCAATCAGTTCTATCGTGATTGGTCTGACTCCACTCATCAATGTACTTCTGGCTCATATCATGATAAAAGATGACAAACTAAACCGGCAGAAGGTGCTGAGTATGATAATCAGTCTTATCGGGTTATTGCTGATTGTCGGAATGGGAAGTAACGGAGACCCTCTGGATTGGAAAGGAATTTTAGGTATCGGATTTATTCTTGGAAGTATTATCATGCAAGGATATTCGGCCATTCTGGTTTCGGGTGAACAGGGAGATATCAATCCGATATTCCTGAATGCCGTACAGATGTTCTTTGGAGGATTGTTATTATATGGAGTGGGTGTCAGTGTAGAAGGATTCCATCCTTTCTGGGATAAACCGCTTGGATTCTACACTTCACTGGGAATACTGGTATTTGTTTCGGTCTTTGCTTTCAGTTTCTGGTTCATCGCCTTAAGAGACGGAGAATCGAAAGTGAGTGATATCAATATGTGTCGACTGATTAATCCGATTTTAGGAGCCGTTCTCAGCTGGATTATGCTGCCGGATGAATCACCCGAATTCAGTACCGTTGCCGGAATGCTGATTATTGTCAGTTCTCTGGCTATCTACTTTAAAGGAGAGGATATGCTGAAGCTCTGGAAAGGACGAAAGAAGGAGAAAGGGATTCGGAAATAATATCCTTATCCCGTCAGGTACAGAACTGCCCTACTTCTCAATGCTGGAATGTTCTACCTTTTTTCTTACCTTTGGGAAAAATATTACAAATTATTTCGAAATGGAAAAGTTGACTCTAATCAAAGTAGGCGGTAAAATTGTGGAAGAGCCTGAAACACTTCAACAGTTATTACAAGATTTCTCTACTATCGAAGGATATAAGGTGTTAGTTCATGGCGGCGGTCGTTCTGCGACCAAGATTGCTTCCCAACTGGGTATTGAGAGCAAGATGGTGAACGGTAGACGTATCACCGATGCAGAAATGCTGAAGGTGGTAACGATGGTTTACGGCGGACTTGTCAATAAGAATATTGTTGCCGGATTACAGGCTTTGAATATCAATGCGCTTGGCCTGACCGGAGCAGATATGAACATCATGCGTTCAGACAAACGTCCGGTAAAAGATGTGGATTATGGTTTTGTGGGCGATGTAAAAGAAGTGAATGCCGATCTTCTTGCTTCATTAATCAAACAGGGTATTGTTCCTGTACTGGCTCCGCTGACTCACGACAAACAAGGTCACATGCTGAATACCAATGCCGATACCATTGCCGGAGAAGCAGCCAAAGCTTTAGCCAGACATTTCGATGTCACCTTGATGTTCTGTTTCGAGAAGAAAGGTGTTCTGCTTGATGAAAATGACGATGACAGCGTGATTGCTGAAATCGATCGTACTGCATTCCAGAAATATGTGGAAGAAGGCGTTATTCAAGGTGGAATGATTCCGAAACTGGAAAATGCTTATCAGGCAATCGATGCCGGTGTCAAACAAGTTATCATTACCAAAGCATCCGAGATACATAAGAATTCAGGTACTCGCGTATTCTAATAATAAACATGAAGAAAGAAATTGTTCATATCAGTCAGGCTGTACCCCGACTGCCGGAACTTCGTTTTCAATCGCCAGTAGAATGGACTATCCGCGAAGGAGAACACTGGGCGATAATCGGTCCGAACGGTGGAGGGAAAAGTCTGGTTGCCGATATGATGCAACGGAAATTCGCTCTTCGTGAGGGATTTGTAGAGTTCCATAATGACAGGAAAGTGACTGATGTCATTAAAAGCATCACTTTCAAGGATATTTATACACTGGCAGACTGTCGAAACAGTTATTATCAGCAGCGCTGGCATTCGTCTGAAAATGATGATATTCCGACTGTCCGGGAGATTTTAGCTGAAGATGCCGAAAATGAGAATCTGAACGAGGTTCTGAAATTCTTTGGCATCGAAGATATTCTACCCAAGAAGGTGATTTATTTATCCAGTGGCGAACTTCGGAAGTTTCTGATTGTCCGGATTCTATTAAACAAACCGGAGATTCTGATTCTCGATAATCCTTTTATCGGACTGGATGCAGCATCTCGCGAACTGCTGATAGAAATGCTGAAGAAGTTGTCCCATATTCATGACATTCAGATTGTGCTGCTTCTCTCCAATCCGACTGATATTCCGGAAATGATTACTCACGTTTTACCTGTCGCCGACAAGAATTGTCTACCGACTATGACTCGCGAAGCTTTTCTGACAGATCAGGAACTGATTAATCAGTTGTTCCCCGAATTCGATGCAGAAGATTTGATATTGCCAGTCGATGACGACAAAATACCTTCCGATCATGAAGTCACCTTACGAATGGAACACATTTCCATCCGCTACGGAGAAAGAACGATTCTGAAAAATCTGGATTGGGAAATCCGTAACGGAGAGAAATGGGCTTTGAGCGGATCGAATGGTTCCGGAAAATCGACATTGCTTAGTCTGATTTATGCCGATAATCCACAATCGTATGCCAATACATTTTATCTGTTCGACAAGAAAAGAGGCTCAGGCGAAAGTATCTGGGATATCAAGAAACGAATCGGATATGTTTCTCCGGAAATGCATCTGTATTATATGGAGAATGTTCCAACTTTGAGTATTGTAGGATCCGGTTATTTTGATTCCATCGGCTTGTTCCGTAAATGTAATCAGGAACAGGAAGAAGGCGCTCTGCGATGGATGAAAGTATTCGGCATCGAACATCTGAAGGACCGTCGTTTTCTGACACTCTCTTCCGGCGAACAGCGACTGGCCTTACTGGCACGTTCGTTCGTAAAAGATCCGGATCTGATTATCCTGGATGAACCGCTTCACGGACTGGATGTCAGTAACAAGAAAAGAGCCACTACGATTATCGAAAGATTTTGCGAGCGACCGGGAAAGACTCTTATCTACGTTACACATTATCTGAATGAACTACCTCCATGTATTCAAAAGAAATTTGAATTGAAAAGAATTGGGTAAAATAAACATTCCCGATAGATACAGAAGTGCCCCCAAAAGTTTTGTGTCTAACTTTTGGGGGCACTTCAGTAATATTTATTAGGGATCATTCTTTTTATTCCATAAACACCGTCAGGCTATGTTTACCGGCCTTCAATGTTTTTGTCATACTTTCGCTAACCGGAACAACGGCTTCTGTTCCTTCCGGAACTTCAACCGTAAGATCAGCATGATGAGCATCCTTCTTCTTCAATGAGACCGAAATCATCCCGTAATGTGTATGAACGGTTGCAGAAGCTTCGTTCAACGATCCCATCTGAGGAGTTACCTCAAAAACTTTGAAACCAGGTTCTGTCGGTTCTATACCACAAACTTTTTGACTCAGTAAAGTAAGAGGTCCACCACTCCATGCATGATTGATAGTTCCTCCGCCGAAACCTTGGTTACCAATACCCCAGCCTTCAAACAAAGTTGTGTAATCATAGTTCATCATCTTATGATAACGATTCTTGATACGAGTCAAGGCATATTCCGGTTCACCTATCTGGAACAAGGCTTCCAATACATACTTCTCCATGTAAGGACTAGCATGATATTCTTTCTGCAAAACCTTGAATAACTTCGGATATTTATCAGCAGAAGCAAGTCCTGACAGAATAGCCATAGCCTGCGAACGATCATCCGTTTTTCCTTTATATTCTTTCGCACGATAAGCAGAACCCGTCCAGAAATAACTATCGAAATTCTTTTCGATACGCTCCATCATTTTACTGATAGTATCTACATCTTCATTTTTCTGAAGCATCTTTGCAAATTCTTTCTCCCCCTTCAAAGCCAGATAATACCAGCAGCTGGTCAAAACATCCATATCGATGTTTTCTCCCCAGTCACCCCAGGTCCATTCACCATCGCGCATAATTGCCATTCCGTTTTCATCCGTTTTCCAGACATCATGCAGATAGCGATGCAATCTGTCATAAATTGGAGCCACAAAACTGTTGTCGCCACTATAAAAATACTGGGTATAGAAACCATACCAGCTGACTGAAGCCAGCATCTGAAGCGGAAGTTCCTTATTCCAGTTTCCGGCAGGTATCGGAGCAAAGATAGTTCCATTCTCACGCTGCCAGTTCATCAGTTCATAAATTCCCTTTACAGCCAGTTTCTGTGCCGAAGGAGAAAGAGCATAAAAAGTCTCTCCTAATTCATTCACTTCGTCGCCCCACCACTGAGCACGTTCACGATCCGGACAATCCATATAATTATCGCGCATAGTGATATACAGAGTACGAGCAGAACGTTTCCAAAGTTCATTCATAAACGGATCATCGCACTTGAACGAAGCAGTGAAATCAGTATCATAACCAGTCTCGCGATACTTCACTTCTTTCACTTCTACCCCTTCAGGAATGATATAGTACACCTCGTGTCCGTTAATCCATCCTAAGTTTTCATATTCCTGAACACCTTTGCGGGTAATATATTCCGCACGTATATTCTCCGGACCTCCACCTCTGTAATGATCGGTCAGGATATGAATGGTATCCGTACGAGAAGCATCCACTTTAATATAAGGAGTCACCTGCGCATTATAAGGAAGCTTGCAAATCAATGTATCACCCGAAGTCCGGACATTCGCATATTCTCTCAGTCCGGAATCCTTCCACATAGGGATAGGACGCTTTACCAGTTCACCCATAGCCTTTCCAGCCTCGGCATCAATCATACAAGCTGGTTTCATGACAGTTTTACTTTCTGACTTAAACCATCCTTCTATATCCTTGTTTGCATCGAAACGGATATTACTTTCCGCAAGACGGAAGTTTGGGAAAGGTTTTTCTGTATCTCCATAAGCCGGATGTTTGATACATTCCCAGGTACTATCGGACTGAATGTTCAGTTTCGGACTCTCGGCATCGAAGTATAAAGCAGCCACGCCACTATTCTTATGACTGAATCCTTCCTTACCAAAATGCCACAACAATAGAGCAATACGATTATCACCCTTCTGAAGATAAGGAGCAATATCTATCTCATCGTAATAAGACGAAGTTGGAGAAGGGCCTCTTTTCAGACCGCCTTCAAAAACGACCATCTTTCCATTTATCCAAAGCCAGTATTTGGTATCTGCTGCTATCTTGGCATTCAAAACAGACGGGATGTTTTTTACTTTCAAATCTTTTCGATAGGCAAGCCATGTGTTGGGTTCGGCTTTGTTTCCATCCGAAATCCAATGGGCTTCCCCTTTTTCCTGAACGGAACAAGCCATGCTTCCCATGGCCATTAACAAGAAGAGACAATATTTTTTCATGATATAAATAATATTACAATCTAGATTATCCTAATTGAAACAAAGATAGAGACTTCCTTTTCATTTTAATGAACAAATCTGATAGATTTTATTTCAATCTTGACATTCCAACTATTATATCTGCTTTTTTTAACCTCATCCCTTTCAGTATTGGATTTCTGTAGCCTTACAACAGTTACTCTTATTTATTTTTATACCCATTGTAACTTTGCAACAGAGATAAATATTTTCCTCTGTAACTATTGTAGACAGAGGAAAGCATATACACCAATCTCTAATGTATTTCCTCCTTACAGAAGGAAGATATACTGTTGGAGAATCGTTTCACCAGCTATAAAAAACAAAAAACGAGGAAGGACTTTGTAATCCCTCCTCGTTTATATCTCTTTCTTTTCAGAACCCATTAAATGCGATCCAATACCTTACGGATTAAATCCGGCATAGAACCTTTATATTCCGTATTCATATTCTCTCCTTTTCGATCGGCAATGATACAGCAGACAGTCATGGCACGATGGCCCATCAGAGCTGCAAGTCCGGCTAAAGAAGAGCTCTCCATTTCAAAGTTGGTAATCTGATAATCCTTCCAATGGAAATTCTGAATTTTCTGATTCAGCTGCGGATCGGCAAGTGGCAGACGAAGCTTTCTTCCCTGCGGTCCGTAGAATCCGTTGGCGGCAATCGTTACTCCATGAATAATTTCATCCTGACAGATCTGTTCTATCAACGAAGAACTGGCCGAAACCACGTATGGCTTCAGTCTTTCCAGTTTCCAATCAAGCTGCTTTAATAACTCCTCTTCGAATGGAAGATCACGAACCTTTTCCGTTTCTCCATAGAAATACAGAACGCCATCAAACCCGATAGACTTTTCGGCAGCTACATACGTTCCAATCGGAGTGAAATCCTGTAAACCGCCGCTTGTACCCACACGAACCATCGTCAGCTGACGAAAATCGGGCTTAACAGTACGAGTCTTGAAATCGACGTTTGCCAAAGCATCAAGTTCATTCAATACAATATCGATATTGTCGGTACCAATTCCATGAGACAAGGTAGTAATCCGTTTTCCCTTGTAAGTTCCGGTAATTGTATGAAACTCACGACTGGAAACTTCACATTCGATGGAATCGAAATTAGAGGCAACCATCGTAACACGTTCCGGATCGCCTACCATCAGTATACGATCGGCCAGCTGTTCCGGCTTCAGATGTAGATGAAATGCACTTCCATCAGCATTAATAACTAATTCAGAAGGAGCTATCATTGTTTCAGAGGTTCAGAGATGGAGGTTGTTGATTCCGGTTTAGCAATAGCATCGCGCATATTGGTATCAGCTTCAATATTCTTCATCTTATAATAATCCATAATACCTAAGTTACCGGATCTGAAAGCATCAGCCATAGCTTTAGGAACTTCGGCTTCTGCTTCAATCACCTTGGCACGAGCTTCCTGAGCTTTCGCCATCATCTCCTGTTCAAGAGCGACAGCCATAGCACGACGTTCTTCGGCCTTAGCCTGAGCAATATTCTTATCAGCCTGAGCCTGATCCATCAACAGATAAGCACCAATGTTCTTACCTATATCGATATCGGCAATATCAATGGAAAGAATCTCGAATGCGGTTCCGGCATCAAGACCTTTACGCAAAACCAGCTTGGAAATAGAATCCGGATTCTCCAATACTGATTTATGAGATTCTGAAGAACCGATTGAAGAAACAATACCTTCACCAACACGGGCCAATACAGTCTCTTCGCCAGCGCCCCCCACCAGCTGCTTAATGTTTGCACGAACCGTAACACGAGCTTTGGCTATCAACTGAATGCCATCCTTGGCAACAGCCGTTACCGGAGGTGTATTGATGACTTTCGGATTCACCGACATCTGAACGGCTTCGAATACATCACGACCAGCCAGATCGATCGCAGTAGCCATCTGGAATGTCAGTTCTATATTTGCTTTCGATGCAGAAACCAAAGCATGAACCACCTTTTCCACATGACCGCCGGCCAGATAATGCGCTTCCAGTTCATCACGAGTCAACGTTTTCAATCCAGCCTTATGAGCCTCAATCATAGCCTGAGTAATCACATAAGGAGGGACCTTACGGATACGCATCAGGAACAACTGAAGCAACGAAATGTTTACTCCTGAAACCTTTGCCGATATCCAAAGCAGGAAAGGCACATAGTAAAAGAAAATAGCGAGAAGCAGCACCACTGCTCCAACCACTATCAAAGGAAATGTAGTGTCCATCATTGTATAAATTTAATTGTTTATAATCTATTATTTACGACGTACTATCACCGAGTACAATTCAATACGATCCAGCACCACCGGTGTATTCTCGTCGAGAAACCCCAACTCTGATTTGGCCTCAACTACCACATTCCCAAACTTGACTTTACCTTGTGGCGCCAGACGAGAAATCGTTATACCTTCGTCACCTTCCTTCAGACCCAGATCACGATTCGAAGTTAGTCGGGAATCCACTTCTGCATGAAGAGCCATCTTTTCCAAAGAGCGGGAACGCATAAACTTAAATATTCCAATACCAAAAGCTAGAATCGAAACTATCAGCGTTATATTTCCAACCATAAAACTTATGCCATAAGCATAATACAAACCTCCGGCGGCAAAGAACAATCCTCCTAATCCGGCCAAAGTCAATCCGGGAAAGAGAAATATTTCAGCTAATCCCAAAACAATAGCAATCAGCATGACTATTGCCAAAATAATGAATTGTGCAATCATAATATTTAATTTAATTGGTATTACTTCAAAGCTTTAACCTCAGCATTACGAGCTTTCTTTTCCAATTCTGCAGCCTGAGGAATCATTTTATTCAATTTCTCTTCCAAGCTGAGAATCGTTGTTTTCAGCTGATCTCGTTTTGCAGGATTCTTGGTATACTGCAAACGAAGATCGTCCAATTTTTTTTCAGTTGAACTAATCTCACGCTTCAAAGAATTACATTTCTGATAGATTGATTTAGCTTCGGACGATTTGAAATCATTCCAACTATAATAAATCCGATTATCATTGATAACCAAATCAAAATCTTTCTTAACCTCTTTCTTTCCGAAAGGTATTTCCTGATGGGCCAGCTGTATCAGTTCCGAATAATTTTCTCCCGGCACCCATGAATCTTTGATAGAGTAAACCGCAGCACGAGCACGCTTCAGATCCATATTCTCTGTTTCAACACGCTGTTTTTCCTCACTCATTACAAACAGATACACACACACGTTACCCTCTTCCTGGAAACGATCAGAAACAAACCATCCCAAACCTTTCACCTCATCGAAAATAATCATATAATCGTTATATGGAGAGTTGAACGGCATACCTAATCTTTCGGGAGCCAGATAAGTATCTGAATTCATATTATAACGAGTAACAAACAAGTCACTTCCTCCAATTGTATTTTCATCAACCGATGAGAAATAAAGAGTCACACCATCCGACATAACGAATGGATAATTGTCTTCAGTAGGATTTTCGACATTCAAAGGCAAACGTTTCTCATCTGCCCACTGATCGATCAATTTTGATTTAGAGTATAGTGAATAGAAATTCTCTTCAGACGGACGAGCATAAAAAACCTTGTTCCCTTTCTGATTCACATAAACAGAAGAAGTAATACCTGATTCACCGAAGAAGTTCTCGTAAGTATCCAACTTTCCACATTCTTCACTCAATGTATAAGCAGACAGGAACTGCTTCTTGTCCATCACCACACTGTCGATAATCTGAACATTTTCCACTTTATCCATCATACGCAAGGCATCTTCCAGAATATCCAGACGAGCTTCAGCCTCAACAGTATCTCTCTTCTTCTTTTCCAACCATTCGATATACTGTTCATACATATCTACAGCATCCTCGAAACGATAGTTTTTGTAATAAACTTCACCTAAATAACGGAAAGATTCGATATAGCGACGTTTCACAGCAAATGAAAGATGTTTCTCGGCTGCTTTCAAATCGTTGGTCTCGTAACAGCAAACACCATACCAGAAATTATATGTCGTATTACTTGGAGATTTCTTTACAAAATTCTCAAAGGCGGGTTTAGCTTTAGCATATTCTCCATTATTGAATAATTCTTTTGCTTCATTAAGGCTCTGAGCATGTAATTGTCCGCATAACAATACCACACCCAAAGAATAAAACAATTTTCTCATGAATGGTTTCATTTCTTTATAGACTTTTATAATATATTCCAACGTCAAAGATAGAAATAAAATTGTGTTTTATTCTATCTTTGCATCGTTATTTAGAAATATGGCAAAACTAACAGAAGAAGAACTGCACTTCCGAAAAGTGGAAGAGAAAGTCAGAAAAGCAATCCGTGAGTATCAATTAATTTCTGATGGCGATAAAATACTAATAGGCCTGTCGGGAGGAAAAGATTCATTAGCTTTAATGGAATTTCTAGGCCGTCGATCACGTATTTTCCAGCCTAGATTCAAACTTATGGCTGCTCATATTGTTATGACCAATATTCCATATAGTTCCGACAGTGAATATTTGAAAAGTCTGGCCGATGAATATAACATTCCTTTCATCCTGCACGAAACCAGCTTCGACCCTTCAACCGATAAAAGGAAGGCTCCATGTTTTCTTTGTTCATGGATGAGAAGAAAGGCGATGTTTGAAATAGCCAAAGCAAACGGATGTAATAAAATTGCTCTCGGACATCATCAGGACGATATTCTCGAAACACTATTGATGAATCTGACACATCAGGGAGCTTTTGGATCCATGCCGCCCAAGTTGAAGATGAATAAATTCGATATGGAAATCATTCGTCCTCTCTGTCTTGTAAGCGAAAAAGATATCATTCAGATTGCTCAATGGCGTGCCTATAAGAAACAATTGAAGAACTGCCCTTATGAAACTGTATCAAGCAGAAGCTCTATGAAAGATTTATTGAAACAGATGGAAGCAATCAATCCTGAAGCCAGATACAGTTTGTGGGGTAGCATGACTAATATACAAACAGATTATTTACCTCAGAAAAAGAAATAACATTATGCAAGGTTTTCTAACCATTCTCATGTTGGTTATCTCCAACATATTCATGACTTGTGCCTGGTATGGCCACTTAAAAATGAAACAGCAGTTCAGCTGGTTCGAACATCTTCCTCTAATAGGAGTCATTCTGTTCAGCTGGTTCCTGGCCTTCTTCGAATATTGTTTTCAGGTTCCGGCCAACCGAATCGGATTCCGGGACAATGGTGGTCCTTTCAGTCTGATTCAGCTGAAAGTAATTCAGGAAGTAATCACATTAGTCGTATTCGTCATCTTCAGTACAGTAGCATTCAAAGGAGAATCCCTTAAATGGAATCATGCCTTAGCATTCGTTTTTCTGGTTGCTGCAGTTTACCTGGTATTCAAAAAATAAAAACAATTCATTTCATGAGAAAATTAGTTTGTCCGCAATGTAAGATTGCAGCCATGTACGTTAAGAATGAGGCAAACGAACGTCTGCTTGTCTATGTAACAACCGAAGGAGAAGTCATTCCCAAGAATCCGGAAGAATCAACCGAAGGATTCGATCTGACCGAAGTTTATTGTCTTGGTTGTTCCTGGCACGGCTCTCCCAAACGTATGGTTAAATACTAAGTCATGACATACAACGATTTATTACATAGACTCACTGTTCTGAATAAAGATAACGGAACTGAATTTACACAAACGGACCGTCTTTCTCTTATCAAAGAGATCCTAAGGGATTCATCCTACACGATTCTTTACGAAGGGAAACTTTCTTTAGTCTATGGCATGGCAAACGAAGATAAATCCTTTTCCTCAACCACTCTGATTTCTACTCACATTGATTGTGTATATCAACAATGTTTTTGTCAGGAAGAAGAAGATTACTGGAAAGGAACTTTCGACAACAGTGCAACCAATGCCGCAGTTATTCAGCTGATGCTTGAGAACCGACTCGATAAGCATGTCCTGATCTCATTTAATGGAGATGAAGAAATATCCTCCAACGGAGCCAAGGAAGTCGTAAACTGGCTGAATCAGCAAAATGCTCTTTCTGAAAAAGTGATTGTACTGGATGTTACTAACGAAGGCTGGGAAGATGAAGTTTCCTATACGATCGAAAACGACAAGAACTTCGATATTCTGACCGGATTCCAGATTGTATCACTGTTACAGAATTTAGAATTGCCGTGTATCTTCTTGCATGATGCCCTCCCTGACGAATCCTGGGTTTATGGAGAGAAAGTTTTTCCCGATAAACCAGCTTTACCTTGTCTGAGTCTGTGTATCCCCGTCGGAGGAGACATGCATAGTAACGAAGGTTGTCTGCTTCGTAAAAATTCAATCGAGAACTATCAGCTAGTCTTGGAAAAGATCAGTCAATTATAAAAATCAAAATCTCTATAAAGTGAAAAATCCTGATATCGATCTTACACAATCAATATCAGGATTTTTTACCTCAACTCTTTACAAGAGATCAATACCTATACATTATAACTCAAGAATATCTTTCACCTGTTTCCATTCATTTCCTTTATCATCCGGCTGAGGAGCACCCGGAGTACTACGACCTTCACGAATGTATTTCAATAACAGATCTTTTAATTCACGTACCTTTTCTGGATGTTCGGCTTCTACATTCTTCGTCTCCTCAACATCTGTTGCCATATTATATAACTGCACTTTAGGAAGTCCTTCCAATGCCTTTTTATCACCTGGCTTCGGAGCACTCCAACCACCCGAACTGGCAGACAATAACAATTTCCATTCTCCCTTACGAATCGTAAACTGTCCGTTTATTGAATGATGTACTGTCGCTTCACGTATTGGAGCCACTTCTGTTTCTGAAGTGATAGCCGGAAGCAAATTGTAACTATCCTCTCCTTCTGAATCTTTTAGCTTATAATTATTGATGGCTGCAAATGTTGCATAGAAGTCTGTCAGACAAACCGTCTGATTAACATGATGATGTTTTGCTTTTGCCGGCCAACGCAAAATACATGGAATACGATGTCCGCCGTCAAACAAATCAGCCTTATGACCACGATAAATAGAATTAGGATAATGATTCTGAGCTTTTAATTCGTCTATTCCCGCTGCCGGACTACATCCGTTATCCGTTGTAAATACGACTATTGTATTATCTTTTTCTCCGGATTCTTCGATAGCCTTCATCACTCTGCCAACCATAGCATCCACCATCAGAACAAAGTCTCCATATTCACCCAATCCGGACTTCCCTCTAAATTCAGCTGTGGGCAAAATTGGTGTATGAGGAGCAGGAAGAGGTAGATACAAGAAATAAGGCTGATCTGATTTCGCCTTTTCCTTGATGTATGAACAGGCACGACCTGTCAGATTCGGTAAAACCTCTTCATGTACGAAATCGGAACCTGTTGGTCCTTCACGCCACCAGCTGTATTTTCCTTTATTGACTGTCTTTCTATTTGGCAATGCCGTAGGTTTATCATTTTCTATATAAACATAAGGAGCCATATCCAACGATCCACAGAAACCATAATAATAATCAAAGCCTCGTGTAGTAGGACCATTCTTTACAGGTTTGCTATAATCAACACTGTCTTTTCCTGCATCAATATTGTTCCAATCCCAGCCTAAATGCCATTTACCAATTCCAGCTGTTGTATAACCCTGCCGGCGAAGCATGGAAGCCATCGTTTCACGACCTTCCTTAATCAATGCTTTTGAATAACCACTCAAAACACCATCCTTCAAGTTTGAACGCCAGTTATATCGTCCAGTCAATATACCATAACGAGTAGGAGTACTTACAGAAGAACTGGAGTGAGCATCCGTAAAGCAAACCCCTTCACGAGCCAGCTGATCTATATTTTCTGTATTTATCTTCGATTTCTTACCCAAATAGGATACATCACCATAACCCATATCATCACATAGAATAAAAACGATATTGGGCTGTTTGGGCTTTTCTTCTGCCACATTACAAGAAACGAGTGTTGCCAGTGTTCCAACTGCTAAAAGTGTTTTGTTCTTCATAACATTATATTTTCATTAACTTAAGCTGGACGAATTTAGGAATTTATCCTGTATAAGTCTATTAAGACTCCGTATTTTTACGAAAATCTTTTTTATTTTTTATGCTTTAGTATTCTTCTCCATAACATATTCCTAATAAGAAAGCCTTTTGACCTTTACTTTTCGGCAAACCTTTATAGTCGATTAACTAAAACAAGAAATGAGATATGTATAAAATAATAAATACATATCTCATTTCTTATTTGCAAGCATCACATAGCTTATAATTTCTCTATATCCTCTATAGAAAGTCCAGTCAAACCTCGTGTTTTAATCCTATTTATTTGTTAATCTTTATGTTTCCTTGCTTCTTCCAGCTGTCCTTTCAGTTTTTCCATATTTTCAGGTGAAGCAGCCACATTAAAACGAATCTCTCCCTTCTTATCGAAGATAACACAACGTGGGATGGATAATGCACCTCGCTTATCTCCAAATATCTTATAGATTTCTTTCACAAAAGCTTCCTGCGCACGTACATGTTCACCCATCAGATCATAATGTGCAGCCATTTTGCGCCACTTGGCATCATCGCTCGGTCGGTCGATGCTCAGATAAAGCAGAACCACATCATCGTGCTCTTTGGCATACTCCTGTAAAGGCTTCACATAGGCAAACGAATTCCTACACGGACCGCACCAGGTAGCCCAGATATCCATAAAGATAACCTTGCCTTTATAAAGGTCTGTCACTTCCTTGAAAGTTTTCGCTTTTTCCACATTCGGGAAATGAATATAATCAGGAATCTGTGTTTCATTGAATGCCTTGTTCTTGGCTACAGCTCTATTTACAAGAGGCATCCATACGCTTTGCGGATGCAATTCCTTGAAACGTTCCGACAAAGGTATAATGACTGGAGCATTTTCCTCACGTTCTTCATCTTGCAAGAACAGCTGAGCCATGGCTGCTTCCTGAACTTTCCCTGTCAGCTGATGCTCAAAATAATAGAACGATAATTCATTCGGATCTTTCTTAACACCTTCGGGAAGCGGTTCTCCTTTCACAAAATAGGTCGTCCCGGCATTATTGCTGACTACATCATAAAAAGCCAGTGAGAACGGAGCTTCAGGATGATTTTCCGGCCAGAGTTGCTTCATCTTTTCCCATTCCTCCATCCATTGTCTTTTAGTTGGTTCGGCACATTGCCAGTTCACACCAAACAGCTGATTCTGAAAAGCCAGCATCAACTGCATACGCACATCCTGTTGAACTTTGGTATATAATTCGTCATCAACACCTTTCATTTCTTTTTCCATCGCCAATGCATCTGCTTTAAGTTTGGCTACCACAGAAGTTGCTATTGTATCTTTGGCAATATTCCAGCGGTCGCCACGTCTGGCACGCAAATCCCAGACATCCTTATTCAA
>JAHHQS010000046.1 GCA_020026285.1 Parabacteroides sp.
GGGGCAAGATACGGCGGTTCGTTGCAATTATATTGCGACATACGTTTTTTCTCAGGAAAGAAGCATTTTTATCGTTAGAACAGTTTTCTGTAATTGGCTGATAATAAAAAATGCCTGAGCCTATCCGGCCGGACACAAAAAAACGGCAAGGTACTGAACCTATTGCCTAATGTTATTTTTTATAGTATCTTTTTATTATTCTACAATTCGCGATCGTTTTCCCAAACTGTTGTGGATCCTAGATTGAATCATATTCTATATAAAAATGTAATATATATATTGTTATAAGAAAAAATTTTGTGATCGCCCCCAATGATTGGAATCGCAACAGCTTCAATTGTCAGCTGCTTGATATCACCGAATAATAAACAATAGGGAAAAGGCATATACATGTAAACGTTTTTAGGGGGTAATACTACTTTCCTCTAGTTAAGAATGAATACTGAAAGAAATATGCAGTCAGATTGTTACTTTTGCAAAAAAAAACTATTTTTGCGAATTGTTTATCTTAAAAATACATAGAATGTCAACACATGGTAGCCTTTCAGAAGTGGAACGATTCAATCTTTTGTATAAAAGTTCGTTTAATAAGGTTTGCAACTTTGCATGCTTTTATGTGCGCAATAAGCAAGCTTCTGAAGACATCACTATGGACGCCTTCCTGCAACTGCTCGAAACCATGAAGGTGGAATCGGTTGATAACCCCATGGCTCTCCTTATCACCATCGTGAAACATAAATCGTTGGATTATCTCAAAACACAAGTACGACGGGAAGATACCAAAGATGATCTTATACAATGGAAACAGCGCGAACTAGCTATCCGAATCTCAAACTTGGAAGGCTGTAATCCCAGCTATATTTTCTCACAGGAAATCAAATCTATCGTAATGAAAACCCTCAACCAATTACCGGAACAAACCAAAAAGGTATTCATTATGAACCGCTTTGAAAATAAATCGGGAAAGGAAATTGCCCAAACTCTGGGCATCTCGGTCAAAGGGGTAGATTATCACATGAACAAGGCCCTTAAAGAACTTCGTGCTGCCCTCAAAGACTACCTCCCTATCTTAACTTGGCTCTGTTTTATGAACCCAATCAATAAAGGGTGAATTTCTTAATAGAAGTTAATTTTCTGAATCAACACTAGGGAATCCCTTCCTTCAGTCGCCATTATTACAAACGATAAAGAATTATGGACGACGAATTATTAATAGCTTATTTTAAAGGAGAGGTTTCGGATGAAGAAACTCAACGAATTACTGAATGGATAGAAGCGAAGATAGAACACCAGCGTTACTACCAACAGCTTTGCCGTCTGTTTGAAATGAGTTACTGGATTGAGGACATGCCCGAACAAACAGAAGTTGCCCTCCCCCAAAAAGCTAAAATCCTCCCGTGGAAACATTATGCCATATCTTTCATGAAGGTAGCGGCTATCTTCGTGCTGGGCTTTGCCCTGCACTTCTTCTTGAACCGGCAGACAACAACAACCCACCACGAACTACAACACCAAATCCATGTACCAACTGGACAGCATGTAGAAATAATGCTGGCCGACGGATCCAAGGTATGGCTGAACTCCGGCAGTACCCTGACCTTCCCCTCGAAATTTAACGGAAAAAAACGCCTGGTAGAACTTGACGGTGAAGGATTCTTCGAAGTAAAATCCGACAAGGAGCATCCCTTTATCGTTTCTACTTCTAAATATCAAGTAAAAGCGGTAGGTACTTCCTTTAATGTATACGACTATCAGGATTCTCCTCAATTTGAAGCGGCCCTATTGAACGGTAAAGTGGAAGTCACTACTAATGCAAAAAAATCATCGGCCGTAATTCTTACCCCCAACCAGCGTGCAGCGCTATGCCAAGGAGTATTGAAGGTCAAACCGATTGAAAATACTAACAATTATCTGTGGCGCAAAGGGATACTCTATTTTAACGAACCTCTGTTGGAAGTGTTCGACAAACTGCAAGAATACTATGATGTTGAATTCCAAATCAGAAATACTTCTTTAACCAGAAAATCACCCTACTGCACCGGTAAGTTCCGTGCCAAAGATGGACTGGAACACATCATACGAGTGCTGAAAGAAACCAATCATTTTGACTATCAAATTGATTACGAAAATAAAAAAATTATCATCTTATAAATTGTGTAACTTATAAATTATAAAATGCCTATGTAAAACACCCTATTGTAGCGTAACGTAAGGCGGTTCCGAAAATAATACCGCCCGTGGCTTGAAGCCATCTGATCTTAAACAAAATACTAATGATTAAATTAAAGTAAATTATGGATTTTAATTCCTACAAAAAAGTTATTTCAAACTGTAACCATATCGTTAAAGTTGGTATGGTTTCGGCTTATGCTCTTTTTTTAGGCGTAAATACTGCCCTGGCGAGTGTAACCGAGTACATGGATCAAAAAGTATCCCTTAAGACACAGAATTATACCATTGAATCTGTGATTCAACAAGTTGAGAAACAAACGGATTATTTGTTTGTATATGACAAGAACGATGTGGACGTAAAACGCACCGTATATGTAAATGGAAGCAATACCGATGTAATAGAGCTGCTGAAAGGCATCTTTGACAACACCGATATTGATTGCAAGGTGCTAGGTAACAATATAACTCTCTCTAAAATTACTAACGTAGCGACTAGAATTGCTCAACAAGACAAGAAAACAGCCAAAGGTAACGTTATCGATTCTACTGGTGAACCGGTAATCGGTGCTTCAGTAGTAGAGCAAGGTACTACCAACGGCACTGTGACCGACATCAACGGTAACTTTACACTGAATTTGAGTACCCCAAATGCCAAAATTGAAATTTCTTTCATCGGCTACAAAACTCAGGTACTGACTGCCCAATTTGGCAAACAGATGGCTGTAAAGCTGGTGGACGATATCGAATTGCTGGACGAAGTTGTTGTAGTAGGTTACGGTTCACAGAAGAAAGTTAACATGACCGGTGCTGTTGCTACGATTGACTCTAAATCATTGGCTTCTAGACCAATATCCAATATATCTCAGGGATTGCAAGGTTTAGCACCGGGTGTAACTGTAACCAATGCCGGCGGTCAGCCAGGTCAGGATACCGGTAAAATTCTAATCCGTGGTTTGGGTTCATTCAATGCTTCTTCTCCGATGGTTTTGATTGACGGTGTAGAAGGCGATATGAACGTGGTTGACCCGAGCGATATCGAAAGCATCTCTGTATTGAAGGATGCTTCTTCAGCTGCCATCTACGGTTCTAAAGCTGCTAACGGTGTAATCTTGATTACTACCAAGCGCGGACAGAGTGGTAAACCCAAATTGACTTACAGTGCTTTGTTCGGATGGTCAAAACCTGCCGATTTGATGGACCGTACCAACTCTGCTGAATTGGCTGAATTGACCAATGAAGCTGAATACTGGGATGCCATCTCTCAAGGTGCTTCTCCTGAACAAGCTGAAAAGAGAAAACCCTACACTCAAGAAGACATCCGTAAATATGCCGAGGGTTCTGACCCATACGGTCATCCCAACACTGACTGGTACGACTTGTTCTATACCGGCTCTGGTTTCATGAACCGCCATAACATAGGTATGGACGGTGGTTCTGAATGGGCGAAGTATAGAGCTTCCCTGGGTTATGTAAAACAAGAAGGTATCGTTGAAAACGCTTCTAACAGACAGTTCAATGTTCGTACCAACTTAGATCTGAAGCTGACTGAACGCTTGAAATCAAGAATCAATCTGGACTTCGCTAATACATTGATGAAAGAGCCTACTGACCCGATTTCTTGGTCAGACGGTGCTGCTTATCAAGTATTCAGACAAGTAAACCGTATCTCTCCGATGGTTCCTTACAAAAATGAAGATGGTACTTATGGTACCATTGCCGATGGTAACCCCATTGCATTCCAAGACTTGGGTTCTACCGGTGATACAGACAAAGATTACTTGAATGCTTTCGCTGAATTTTCATACGATATCTGGGACGGTTTGAAAATTACCGCCAACGGTTCTTACAACGTAGTGAACAAGAGTTACAAGCTGTACAGAAAAGACTTGCAATATAATGCAAACAAATATGACGGTCCAATCCGCCTGACTAAGAGCCACACTAAGGAAATCCGCAGACAAGGTGATATCTTGTTGAACTACGACAAGACCTTCGCCCAGAAGCATACCGTAAACACTTTGGCTGGTTTCCACACAGAACTCTATTCTTATGAATATGATGATGCTTACAGACAAAACTTCCCGTCGTCAGACGTAACTGATATGAATGGTGGTTCAGTAGTAGGTATGAGAAACTCTGGTTATACTCGTGAACTAGCAATGAATTCTGTATTCGGCCGCTTGAAATACAACTACATGGACAAATATCTGTTCGAAGCTAACGCGAGAGGTGACGGTTCTTCCCGTTTTGCAGAAGGCAACCGTTGGGGATGGTTCCCCTCATTCTCAGGTGCTTGGCGCGTAACTAACGAAGATTTTATACAAGGTACTGCTTTCAACGAAGTAGTAACCGACATGAAAGTAAGAGGTTCTTGGGGAATGCTCGGTAACCAACAGATTGGTAACGACTACTATCCGTACATCAATACATATGCTACCAACGCGAAATATCCATTCGACAACAAGGTAAGCGGTGGTGCAGTACAAACTGAAAATAAAATCCAGGATATCTCTTGGGAAAAGACTACTACTTGGGGTGCAGCTGTAGACATGACTTTATTCAACGAACTGCAGGTCACTTTGGAATACTACAACAGAAAGACAACTGGTATCTTGATGCAGGTAAATGTACCGAATACTTATGGGTATCCTGGTTACTGGGACAATGTGGGAGCTATGAGAAACCAAGGACTTGAGGTTTCTTTGGCTTGGCATAAAACACTGGGTGGAGTTCAGCTGAACTTTGGCGGTAACTTTACTTACAACAAGAACGAAATTTTATCACTAGGTAATGTAGACGTTCAGAAAGATGCCCGTACTATTCGCATGGTAGGTAAGGAATTTAATGCCTTCTATGGTTACAAATCAGACGGTATCTTCCAAAGCAAGGAAGAAATAGCAAATGCTCCGAAATACACAATGATAAGCAACGACCGTTTAATTCCTGGTGATATCAAATTGGTCGACATAAACGGAGATGGTGAAATCAACCCTGATGATAAGGTAATCTTGAGCTCAGAAAACCCGAAATATACTTTCGCATTCAATCTGGGTGCCAGGTGGAAAATGTTTGATATCAACTTGTTCTTCCAAGGTGCTGCTGGCGTATCACGCTACTTCACTGATGAATTCTACGGTGAATTTAACGGTGACTCTGGTCATCCTTCAAATCACTGGTTAGGCCGCTGGACCCCGGAAAACCCAACCAACAAATGGCCTAGAGCTTCTAAATTCAGAACATATAACTTGCCGGAAACTACCTGCTCAGACTTCTGGTTGGTAAATACCAACTACTTGCGTCTGAAAGATATCCAAGTTGGTTTCAATGTTCCTAAAGAATGGCTGCAAGCTGTACGCCTGGGATCTGCTAGAATTTACTATAGCGGTACTAACCTGCTTACATTCAGCAAGACTCCTCAAGGTATCGACCCTGAAGCTCCGGCAGGATGGGGTGCATACTATCCGCACGTGAAGACTCACTCTATTGGTATTAATATTACATTATAATTTAACAACTATGAGAAATATATATTTGTCACTTATTTCAGGTCTCTTATTCACAGCTTGTTCGCTGGATAGAGTGCCGTACGATGCCTTATCTACCGCTACTTTCCCAAAAACAGAAGCAGATGTAGAAATGTTAGCTGTAGGTTGTTATGATGACTATGCTAACCAAGATTATACTATATACAATGACGTGTTCAGTGATAACGGTTATTGTGCCATCAATACTAACTGGGCTGTTTTTGCCAATGGTACAGCTACTCATGCCGTTCCAGGCATCAACTGGTATAACTACACCCTAATTACCCGTTGTAACAACTTCTTGCATCAGGTTACTACCAAAGAAATTCATTTCAATGATCCCAAACGTTTGGAAGTGTTGAAAAACGAAGTTCGCTTTCTACGGGCTTGGCGTTACTACATGATGGTAACTGCATATGGTGACATCCCCTTGGTTACAGAAGTGGTTCCTTCTTTGGAAGATGCCAAACTGCCGGCTACTCCAGAAACTGATGTAGTGGAATTCATCCTTGATGAACTAAATGACATCACCAAAGACGGAGCACTGGACGTAAGTCCAAAACAGAAAGGAAGAATTACACGCGGTGCTGCTTTGGCCTTGAAGGTAAGATTGTGTCTGTTCTACAAAAAGTATGATGAAGTGATTGACGCTGCCAATGAAATCAATAGCTTGGGTGTGTATAATCTGTACCAAGAAGGTGAAGTTCCTTACTCTGAATTGTTCAAAGAAGCCAATGAAGACAACTGCGAAATCATTCTGGCTGTAAAGAAAGTAATGAACGACTACAAAAACCAAACCATCATTGAATTCTGTAACGTAATCGATGGCGGTTGGTCGGCATTCGTACCCATCCAATCTCTGATTGATGCATATGAAATGAAGGATGGTCTGACAATCGAAGAAGCTCAGGCTAAAGGTGAGTATAATCCAGAACATCCTTACAAAGATAGAGATCCTCGTTTCTATGCTACAATCCTTTACTCGGGTGCTGATTGGATGGATAACAAGGGTAGAAAGAGAATCTATAATACGCTGGACAGAAACATTAACGGTGAACCTAACAAAGATCATCGTCTTGATTCTAGAAATGCTTCTCAAACTAGCTATTCTATCTGTAAATACATGAAACCACTGACTCAATATTCAGATATAAACAACACTGGTCTGGATATGATTGTATTCCGTTATGCTGAAATCCTACTCTCAAAGGCTGAAGCTATGATTGAAAAGAATACAGACCTTTCGGGTGCTACTGACTTGATTGACCTGATCAGAGAAAGAGCTGGCATGCCAAAAGTAGACAGAGCAAAATATAATACACAAGCTAAACTGAGAGAATTGCTCAGAAGAGAGCGCCGTGTAGAATTTGCTTTCGAGGGCTTGAGAAGAGATGATATCATCCGTTGGGACATTGCCAAGGACGTACTGAATGGTCCAATCTATGCTTCTAACCAAGGTACCGTAGATATGGATACAAGCATTCCCCAAGAGGAGCGTGCTACAATTTTCCAAGGTGAAAAGAACCAGGTGGTACTCGAGATCCGTAAATTCAGGAACCGTTACATGCCGATTCCACAAGCTGAATTGGATAAGAACCCGAACTTGAAACAAACTAACTTCAAAATATAATTTTATTAAGTAGTCCTAATATTTGTTGGGTCCCTATGCTATGATGGATGCTTGGTGTCGTCATCGAGTATAGGGACTTACTTTTTAATTGTATACCATGAGAAAAATATCAATTTTAATTGCGGCTTTAACCCTCAGCATAAGCCTGAAACCACTTGCCGCTCAGAATAAAAAGGTTTTTATCATCGATAAACAGACCGTCTATCAAGAAATAGACAACTTCAGCGCCTCAGACGCTTGGCGCTGCGCCTTCATTGGTAAAAACTGGCCTCAAGAGAAAAAAGAAAAAATTGCCGACTTACTATTCAAACGTGAATTTGACGAAAAAGGTAACCCCATCGGTATGGCCTTGACTAACTGGCGCGTAAACATCGGAGCCGGAAGCTACGAAAACCGTGAAGCAAAGGAGGTGGATAACTCCTGGAACCGTACCGAATGTTTCCTCTCACCCGATGGTAAATATGACTTTACCAAACAAGCTGGACAACAATGGTTCATGAAAGCGGCCCGTGAACGAGGCATGAACAACTTTCTGTTTTTCACGAACTCAGCTCCCTACTTTATGACTCGTAGCGCTTCTACAGTTTCTACTGACCAAGATTGCATCAATCTGCAAAATGATAAATTCGATGACTTTGCCCGTTTCTTGGTGAAGAGTGCCCAACATTTCCGTGAACAAGGCTTTCACGTAAATTACATCAGCCCGAACAATGAGCCAAACGGGCAATGGCATGCCAATTCCTTCCAAGAAGGCAGCTTTGCCACCAAGGCCGACCTTTACCGCATGGTAGAAGAATTGGATAAAGCAATCAGCGAAGCTCAAATCGACACAAAAATTCTAATTCCAGAAGTAGGTGACATGAAATATCTATTTGAAATTGATTCGATAGCCAAAACTCCAGATGATATCATCCACTCTATGTTCTACAAAGACGGACAATACAGCGTGCTGAAGTTCAAAAACCTGTTTAATTGTGTAGCAGCACACGACTATTGGTCGGCCTACCCCGCTACCTTGCTGGTGGATATACGTAACCGAATTCACAAAGAGCTCTCAGCCAACGGTCACAACACCAAATTTTGGGCATCAGAATACTGCATTCTGGAAAAGAATGAAGAAATTACTATGCCAGCCTCTCCGGAACGCAGCATTAGCCTAGGCTTGTATGTAGCCCGTATCATCCACAATGATCTAACTTTGGCAAATGCTTCGGCTTGGCAATGGTGGACTGCCGTATCACTAGGCGAGGATGTGCCCATTCAGCTATTGCCACTTGAAGGTTCAAACGGATTGTCACTACAATATGACGGTGAAATCTCTACCACCAAAATGCTGTGGACTACTGCCAACTACAGTTTCTTTGTGCGTCCGGGTATGAAACGTATCGCCGTAAAACCTACCTATAAGGTAAGTGACTTGGAAGCCGCTACTTCACTGATGATTTCATCGTATACTGATGGGAAAGAAGTGGTGACCGTAGCCATCAACTATTCAAAGGAAAATCAGGTGATTAGCCTAAACTGTGACCATGCCCAAAAAGGAAAAGTTTATCTGACCACCATCGACAAGAATCTGCGATACATGGGTGAACAACCGCTGAAAAAGTTACAGTTGCCAGCACGTTCGGTAGCTACCATTGTAGTAGAAGACGACTAATTAAATCCGTTGGCGGAATTAACTTAGTATATATTTAATTCTACCAACGGGTATCTTAAATAAAATAGAATAATAAAAACGAACTCTATTGATCTGTAAATTGGCCATTCCAAGCGGAGAACTACAGGAAAAGAATAATTCAAAAGATTGGACAAACGATGCATTAAAGAGAAAAATAAAAGATAAATAATTAATTTAATATATTGACTTTTAATCATTTCTTTTATATATTTGCAAAATGTCAAACCTAAAAAATACTTCCATGAAAACCTATTGTTTATTTTTTATCCTTCTATTTTCCATTTCTTCTTTATTAGTCTCTTGTGACAAAAACTCTTTAAATGAGAATGTAACCACATAAGAAGAATCCAAATTTGTTATTTCTAAAGGTGAAAATATTGAAGCTATCAAACAACTTTTTTCTTCTCACACATTTCAAACGCGCTCCCTTAAAAGTGGGATATTATTAAACGAATACGATTTCACAAAATCCATGATAGCAAATTTTTCGGATAAACAAGAAAAACTATATCTTATACCTTCTACTAAAACGGAAAATGAACTTTTAGCAGGAATTAGCCTTGATAATGAAATTGTTTATCTACTGAAACTCTCAAAAACATCTGATAACATTTACACTCTTTGCAACGAAACAAGCGAACCTATATGCGATATCAAATATGATTTTGAAAAACAAGATATAGTTATTATCAGTAACTATGGAAATGATGCTATTGCCACCCCCACAACACGAGGACGTTGGTACAGCTTTGCTTGCAATGTAGGCATTGGAACTGCCGTTGCCGCTGCAGGTGCACTTGCAGCACCAACAATGGGAGCCAGTGTTGGTATGGTCGTATGCACGGCGTTAGTACAGATGTTGATTTGCTAATTTTTATAATCGCTTTAATTCTCAAAAATGAAAGATAAACTATTTAAATATTACTTTTCCTTTTGTGGAATAGTTTTCGTTATTATTTATGCGGACTATTATATGAGTCTTCTCCCTACTAATTGGAAAGAATATTTTCTTAATATAGAACTTCTTGCTTTTATTTGGGTTATAGGTGTTTTAGTAGTTCGAAAAAGAAAATAGTTTACTATTAAACAACACTGTTATTCAGTTTTAATCCAAACGGCAAATAATCATGATCATTTGCCGTTTGGATTTTCTATTTGCTGTTTGTAGTATTCATAGAACTGCTGGTACTTATCTCTTTCCTTTGCTGCATCCGTCCACAAATATTACATGAAACAGGCGAACAATAGGGAGATAACAGCACAGAGAATGGAGTAGAACTAAATCTGTTTATCCACATATCCCCCGTTTTTCATTCTGTTCCCCTGCCGTTCAAAGTCCTCTAACACTTTTTTTAGGCGATTCTCGGCACTTTCAAGACTGTTCCCGTCTATTTCTGTTGCGTCCTCTATGCGCTTCGTATAGACCTCTACCCGTTTCAGTTCTTGATATATCAGTTCTACCGCAAGCTGCGGGTTTACTTTCGGCATGGTGTCTTTCCTTTTTCCGTGGGCTGTATTGTCCTTGCTTAACGGGTGAAGCTGCCGCCTCCGGGCGTGAGTTTGTTTCCATATGATATGTCTCTTTGGCTGTACTTCTTGCGACATGCCCAAAAACAGTGCTCCCTGTCTACATCCGGAGCACCCGCTGAAAAAGAATTCAAGGTGGAGTCTATGGCTTTTCAGGCAGTACAAGCCATATTGCTGTAAAGCATGATATCGGTATAGGAGGAGTTGTAATTCATCCGTGCGGTAATTGCAGAGCGGCCGGCCCCCTTGAAAGGATTGCCTGTTCCGGGATGTTCCTCCATCCATTTGCAGAAATCCAGTATGGGTGATTTGGAGGAGGTAAAATAAACGAACGGGTGTCCTTTCAGTACCGGCAGGACATCCAGGTAATCCCCCAGCTTCCAGTCCATCCGGTACGTACTGATATCCGTTCCCATGTAAGGGGGATCAACCAGGAAGACCACTCCCGGAAAGACCCTGTAGGTCTCTGCCAGTTCCTTATAGTCGTAGCAGACTACCTCAAGCCCGTCCAGATAGCCGTCACACCGGTAGTCAGCCCGGCATATCTTGTTGTAGAAACACAAGTGTTCAAGTTCCTCCATGCTTTGTGCGTATTTTCCGGAAAACAGCAGGGAAGTGGAGAGGGTGAGATAGTCCACAAAACCGGTTGTCTCCTCCAGACGGATGCGTTCCAGGAAAGCTTCGCGCATTTTTCCGGTAATCTTCTGATTGCGTGGATATATCCCGACTATTTTACGGAGATCTCCCAGTAACCGCCAATTACTTCAAGTAGGTCTAAACATCGGAAATGAAAGGCAACAAGATTGATAAAATGCTACTGATTTACAGTTTTTTAGGAAGAAACGAGGATTTTGGATTGCTTCGTTATACTTTCCTAAAATTGCGGATTATTTGACTGATTTTGTCCCGTTTTTGTCCCGTTTGGCAATACCTTTACAATAGCAGTTAAGTTGTTGATTACCAATGTGAAAGTAAATATAAACATCAGAAAATAAAGAAAATAAAATGGGACGAAAGAAGAAAGAAATCAAATTGAAAGAGCCTGTCCGCATCCGTGAAAAAAAACTCTTGGACGGCAGCATCAGCCTGTATCTTGACATCTATTATCGGGGAAACCGAAAGAAAGAGGGGCTGAAACTCTATTTAGTGCCGGAAATCAATGCCACCACCAAGTTGCAGAATGCCAACACACGCAATTTGGCAGAACAAATCAAGGCGCAGCGCATACTTGACATTCAGAAAGAGGGGCTTGTGGATTGGGAAAAGGTAAAAAAGTCAAGGCTGACACTCAGCGCATGGTTCGGGCAGTATGTGGAAGACAATGCCGAACTCTCCGAATCTTCAAAACGCTCCAAAAGAAACGTGCAGGCACGAGTGGAACAATACCTATCCCATATAGGGAAGCCTGACCTGTCATTGAAAGATGTGAATAAGGAGTTCTGCAAAGGCTTCATCGCATTCTTGAAAACTTGTACTTTCAATGACGGAAAGGAAACATTAAGCTGCACCACCTGTCGCATCTTTGTAAACCGCTTCGGATCAGCAATGGCTAAGGCGGTGCGTGAGGGGCTTATCGAGCATAACCCATTCACGTTGCTGGAAGCCAAAGAGAAACCGCAGAAATTGGTTGCCGATCGTGAATTTCTAACCATTGAGGAAGTTAAAAAAGTGATGAACACTCCCTGTCGGTATGAGATTGTCAAGAAAGCGTTTCTGTTCTCTTGCTTCACCGGACTTCGTTACAGCGACATGAAAGCGTTGAACTGGAGCGAGATTCATTCCGCAGCAGATGGCAAGACGGAATACATAGACCATATACAAATCAAGACCAAAGACCGTGTGACCATCCCTTTATCGGAAGAAGCCAAAAGATGGATGCCCGAAAGGATTGAGGGCGTGGATAACATTTTCCACCAACTAAAGATAACGCACACTACTGTAGAAGTGGTGCTGAAGGAGTGGATGGATGCAGCCGGAATACAAAAGCACATAACCTACCATTGCTCACGCCATACCGCAGCCACCATGCTTCTGACTTTGGGAGCCAGCATCTATGTGGTAAGCAAGATTCTCGGACACAAGAGCATCAAAATGACAGAAGTCTATGCCAAAATTGTGGATAAGAAGAAACTTGAAACGGTAAATCTCGTCAATGGAATGTTTGACCAAACACAAATAGCAATATGAAGATAGAAATCAAAGAACGCAAGCTGACCGCAGGAAACCGAAGCCTATATCTGGAATATTACGAAACAGGATTCCGAAAGAAAGAGAACCTGCATCTGTATCTTGTACCCGAAGATTCGCCAAAGGCAAAGAAGCTGAACCGTGAAGCATACGACAAGGCAAGAGTGATCCGTGCCGAGCGTTTGCTCAATCCACCGTCTTTTGATAAGAAATCCAAGCAAACAGAGGGGAAGAATGAAAAGGCTGAAACCCTGACATGGCTTGATTGGTGCGATGAATATATCGAATGGTCAAAGGCTTGCGACAACTGCAAGAAGATGTTGCAACACAAGGGAGTGGTTCGTAAACGAATTGCCACATACCTTGAAAGGATTAAACAGACGAAAATACTCCTGAAGAATGTTGATGCCAAAATTATAACAGGACTTTTTGACTATATGCACAATGAATACCGCAACCCACGACAGATAAAAACGCAGAATGGCAAATTGGCTGACTATACGCTGCTTCTGTTTGAAGAAACGGTAAAGGCGATATTCAACAAGGCGGTAAGGGAAGAACTTATTGCATTCAATCCTGTACACAGTCTTACAAAAGTAGAGCGTTTCCATGCTCCTGACAAGGCTCGTGAGTTTCTTACCCCCGAAGAACTCACTCGCTTCTTGGCTGTGGAAACAGCAACGGAGAGTGAAAGAACGGTACAAATGGCTTTCGGCTTGTCGTCCATGACCGGCATCCGACTTGGAGATATGCAGCATCTTCGCTGGGGAGATATAAAACTCATAGATGGGATTCAGACAATCTGTATCATACAGCGCAAGACGAAACGCCCTGTGTCAATTCCGCTCAATGATATGGCTTTGTCACTTCTTCCGTCTCGTGAGGATGCTAATCCCGAAAGTTTGGTGTTTCATTTGGTAAAGAAGTCAGACAATATATCAAAGTACGTAAGACGCATAAAAGACAAAGCCGGGATTGAAAAGGATTTTACCTACCATTCAAGCCGACATACCACAGCAACATTGGCTATCAGTGCAGGTGCAGACATTTCATCAGTAAAAGAGGTGCTTGGGCACAGTAGCGTAACATCTACAGAAGTCTATGCCAAAGTGAACCTTGAAAAGAAGATTGAGGCGGTTAGTCTGTTCAACGGTATGTTTGATTGAAACTATACCGTAAACAAGGGGGAGGGATTTTCTTTCCCTTTGTTTATGAAACTCATCCAAGAAATCTAAATAAATCACTTGCAATAATTTCCCTTTTTATTCTGCCTATAAAATGAAAATAATTCATTATCTTTGCAGGGCAAAATTGAATGTTTATGGAAGACCTCAACAGAATTAAGATCGTGTTATGTGAGAAAAAACGTACCAGTAAATGGTTGGCGGAACAGATGAATGTCAATCCGTCAACCGTTTCTAAGTGGTGTACAAATACGTCCCAACCAGATTTAGGTAGTCTTTTGAAGATTGCGGATTTGTTGGAAGTTGATATTAAAGAGTTGATTCTTCGTGAATATAAGACATATTTTATATCTCAGAATATCTAAATTTTAACGTATCTGTCTTAAATAAAGTTTCATAGTTATGGATAAGATTAAAAAAGTAGAAGAATTATCATTAGAGCAACTTCGGGAAACTTTAATCACTATAATTTCCAAAGAAGGTTTTATTGACATAAAGGATGATGGCAATGTTTTGGAGGCTTATTTGGATAATCCAATGAGTCCAATAACAAATATATTTATGATATTCCCTTTTCAATTAAGTGGAGAGGTTGATGTTGATAGAATTTGTGATATCGTTTTAAGCGAACAATTTAAACGATCTACAAACAATGTTACAATTGTGTCAAAAAATCACATTTCTAATGGTTTTCAAGAAGAACTCGATTCCAAAATTACAAATTTTAAGGTCAATTATATTGGACGGGATAGATTGGTTAAATTAATAGATAAAGACTGTCCTGAATTGTGGAAACATGACGATATAGCACTTCTAAAATATGAAAATGATTTTTCGGAAAATGTTAAACAAGAAAGCCAATTGAGGCGTTTAAAACTACCTACTGAAAAATGTCAAAAATTATTGGATATTTATATTAACCCTCAACTCTTTTCATATGAAGAAGATGCAAAGACCCAAACTCTTACAAGAAAACGAGCGGATTTAAATACGTTGGTAGAGGAAGGATGTCCAATTATTTTATCTGGAGATTCTGGTACGGGTAAATCATCCTTGCTAAAACGAATGGGAACAATGATGATTTGTCAAAATGAGGGTTTTGTCGGCACAAAATATCTTCCTATTTATATTACAGCATTTGATTTGCTGAAAAATAATTTTGAAGTTAAGGATGTTATAACATCTAAGACTCAAGAGTTCTTTCCAGCTAAAAATATTGAGGAATTGGCTACAGGCTACAAAATTTGCTTGTTGGTAGATAGCGTTGATGAATTTGATATAAAGAATCAGAAGGAGGTATTAAGACAATTACAAAACTTATATGAGTCCAAAGGCATAAAATATTTCATTGGAACAAGAGAACCTGAACGCATAGAAAAGAATTTTACTACAAAGAAAACGAAATCTTATGAAATAAGTAGATTTAATTACGAACAAATAAAGAGATTTGTTAGTGCGTTTTTCTCTGGAGATGAGTTTAAAACAAACAATTTACTTGATGCATTAAGGGAAAATAAAATAATAGAAAGGCTACCGATAACCCCACTTACATTATCGCTTATTTCTATATTGTATGATGAAACAGATTTTGAAATACCTGCAACGATTACTGACATTTATGACAATTTTAATGACTTAATTATTGGTAAGGCTGTTGTATCAAGTAAGGTTGAGTTTATAGACATATCGTTTAAAGAACGTATCCTTTCATTATATGCGCTCTTGTTGATGGAATGTGAAAACCATAAACCTCTTTCCATTGATGATTTTATATCATATTTTGCAGAATACTTTGAGGGTAAAACATTGCCAATAAAAGACGCTCAATTGAAAGATGTATTAATGTATTTAATTCATAATACAGGTATATTATACATTAAAGAAGATCAATGGGTGGCTTTCACTCATGATTCCTATATGGAATATTATGCAGCAATTGAAATCTTTAAATTTAGGAGAGACAAAGAGACTGACCTTGTTGATAATTTTTTTGATATTCAGTGGCAAAATGTAGCTATTTTCTATGCAGGAAAAACAAAAGATATGCCTGAGTTTGCTAAGAAAATAAATACAAAATTAATTAACAGCAATAGATGGAATGAATATATCTCAGGGATTCAAGGCTGTGGGTACTTATTGCAAGCTCTCTATCAAACAGACAATGCTATACGAAGAGATTTGGTCTTAACTGCTCTCAATATGGTTTTAGAGTCAAATGAGGTCTTGAAAAAAATGTCTTCTGACGATAGTCCGATGTTTAGAAATTATCGAATGCCGATATTGCATTTGATGAATTTTATTCATTTCTATGAGATGTTTAATTCGATAACATTGAAAACTCCACTGCAACTGTCTTATCAAATGCTGAAATCAGATTTGGATCGAATTTGTACTTCTGACACTTCTGACAGAAGCTTGATTCCTATTATTGGATACAAATTATTAGAGTTGGCATTTACTTTAGATTCAAAACGAATCAATGATTCCACAGCGCTTGAAGAAGTTGTTTTGCATACTGAAATTTTAAAAGATCCTTCTTTGAATATTATCGCTCAATTTACACTAGATTTAATGGGTAAAGTAGGATACAAAGAGATGCGAGAAGAGTTAAAGAAGAAATATCATTCTCTTTCAAGTCCTCTCAAAGCCTTAATTGATAATTCAACATCAAAGAATCGGTTTTCAGTTTTGGATACTGTTACGACGAATCGCAAAGTGAAAATTTTCGTGGAGGGTAAAACTGATGCACAAATTATAGAACATGCTTTTATGGTTCTAACAAATGGGAACTCACCGTATTGGAAAATTACAGTTGCCACTCAAAATGGAAAAGATGGTTCGTCTACAATTGTTTCAAAAGAGTTGGATGCTGCATTTGGATATAGTACTGAATATAATACCATAATAGGGATATACGATCATGACGCTGCCGGACTGCGAGAATATCGTGGTCTTAACAAAATTTATAAAGAGATAGAAAAGGATTTAATAAAAAAGCATCAGTGTGCAGAAGTGTATGCGATAACTCTTCCTGTACCGGGTGAAATGAACCACTATTTACAAGACAAACAAGAATTTAATATGTTTGAAATAGAGCATTATTTTGGCGATGATTATTTGGATAAAGCTATGATGCTCAAAGGTACAGCTATTTCGAATGTGTCAGAAATAAGATCAAGTAGCAAAACTGCTTTTGCAGCTAAAATTTGCAAAGATAATGATCCTCAAACTTTTCGCTATTTTACAGATTTGTTTAGGGTGATTGATAAAATATCCAATATGGATATAAATTATATAATATAGTCTATGAAACAATTTTCTGAAGCGACACGGGTACAGATGCCTGCAATGGTTCATCTCACCCGAATAGGATATACTTATTTCGGTAAAGTTCATGAGGAAATGAAAGGTGTTGCCTTTGATGGCGATACCAATATACTTTTGGAAGTCTTCGAGCAGCAGTTCAAGAAATTGAATCTTGGACATGCGGGAGAATACTTCCAAGTATTGAAAGATATTCGCAAAGAACTTAACGATGATGATCTTGGACGTGGTTTCTATAATCGTCTAAAATCAGTATCGCCTGTAAAGTTGATTGACTTTGACAATATAGGAAACAACGCATTCCATTTCACGGCTGAGTTTACTTGCAAGAATGGGCAAAATGAATTTCGCCCCGACATTACATTGTTTGTGAATGGTCTTCCACTTTGTTTCGTGGAGGTAAAGAAGCCGAACAATCACGGAGGAATGTTGGCAGAAAGTACACGAATGAACCATGAACGATTCCCTAACAAGAAGTTCAGGCGGTTCATAAATATAACCCAACTAATGATTTTCAGCAACAATATGGAGTATGATGCGCTTGGCGGTATTGTGCCCATACAGGGGGCATTCTATTGTACTGGTGCTCGTGCATTCTCTCCGTTCAACTGTTTCCGTGAGGAAAATCTAAGCAATCAAAAGATAGCACCGTCCCATCGTGACTATCCATATAAAGACATTGACAAGAGTATCGAGAAACAAATCTTGTCCGACTATAATTGTCAGGTTATCCATACAAGTCCCGAATATCAGACCAACTTGGATTTCAATACTCCCACAAACAGGATTCTAACTTCCATGTGTTCGCCAGAACGCTTGCTGTATATCATCAGATATGGTATCGCATACGTTAGAATGGAACGAGAGGTGGACGGTAAAATAGAATCTACCGACCAAAAACATATTATGCGCTATCAACAGTTGTTTGCTTCGCTGGCAATACGAAAAAGGCTTTCCGAGGGAGTTAAGTCGGGTGTAGTATGGCACACACAAGGTAGTGGCAAAACAGCCTTGTCTTATTATTTGGTATATATCCTTAATGACTTTTATGCCAAACAGAATAAGGTTGCCAAATTCTATTTCATCGTTGACAGACTTGATTTATTGGAACAAGCTACCCAAGAGTTTGAAGCGAGAGGACTTGTGGTCAGCACAGCCAATTCAAGGGCAGAACTGATGGAACAGTTTCGAAACAATCAGGCACAACAAGGTGTAAGCGGACATGCAGAAATTACGGTCGTAAACATTCAGCGTTTTGCAGAGGACAAAGAAAAAGTCCGCATTAGCGACTATGCCACCAATTTGCAACGCATATTCATATTGGACGAGGCACATCGAGGCTACAAGCCGGGAGGATGTTTTCTTGCCAACCTCTTCGAAGCCGATGAGAATGCGGTCAAGATAGCCTTGACTGGTACTCCCTTATTAAAAGAGGAACGTGCTTCATGCAAGGTTTTCGGAAACTACCTTCATACATATTATTACGACAAGTCCATTGCTGATGGTTATACATTGAAAATTATCCGTGAAGATATAGAAACCTCTTACAAAGAACGTCTGTCGGATGTCTATGACAAGTTAGACACGTTGGTACAAAAGAAAGACATTCGCAAATCAGAAATAATCGAGCATCCAAGTTATGTACAAGAATTGGCCCGGTACATCATGACCGATTTGAAGGAGTTTCGTAAAATACAAGGCGATGACACGCTTGGCGGTATGGTTATCTGCGAAACCAGTGAACAGGCACGAAGGCTTTATGATGTATTCCAAGAGGAATGGCAAAAGTACCAGCCGAAGCCAATTAAGATAAAGCTCCCCGATGGCACGTATGTAGTCGGTGAGCCGGAAGCGGATTACCAATCCAAGTACAGACCATTGAAGGCAGGAATCATTCTTCACGACACCGATGACAAACAGACACGCAAACAGATAGTCAAGGATTTCAAGAAGAACATGACCGTAGATGTGCTGATTGTCTTTAATATGCTTCTTACAGGTTTTGATGCGCCACGTCTGAAACGCCTGTATTTTGGTCGTAAGTTGAAAGACCATAATTTGCTGCAAGCCATCACTCGTGTCAACCGCCCTTATCCCGGTATGCGTTACGGTTTTGTGATAGACTTTGCCGACATCAAGCGTAATTTTGATGAAACCAACGAAGCTTATCTGCAAGAGTTGAACCGATTTAACGATGTGGACGAGACTGGCGATGGCAATGCCACAGATACTTTTACACAGGTCATTGAGGACAAGGAAGAAATCATCAATCAGATGAAGTCGGTTCATCAAACACTATTTAATTATTCTTATGACAATGCCGAAGAGTTTTCTTCTGAAATCTCAACGGAAGAAGATAAAACCGTACTTCTTGACTTGAAACAGGCTTTGGAGGCGGCTAAGAATATGGCAAACCTTGTGCGTACTTTTGGTGATGACGATATGAAAGAGCAATTTGCCAAACTTGAAATCACCAAACTTCCACAACTATTGTCGGAGGTACAGCACCGCATCAATATCATCAATCAGAAAGAGGCATTCACCACAAGCGATGAAACAAAAACACTTATCAACGAGGCGATGATGGACATTGAGTTTACATTCTCCAAGATAGGGCAAGAGGAAATGCGCCTTATCTCTGGCGGTGTAGAATTGAAAGAGAAATGGCAACGTACCATTACCTCATTCACGCAGAACTTCGACCAAGAAGATCCTGAATTTATGTCGTTGCGTGATGCCTTTATGGAAAGGTTCAAGGAACATGGCTTTGTTATTGACACCATTGCCAAATTCAATGAAGAAACAAAGGCTCTTGATGACATCATCAAGCGTCTGCAATACCTTCAAAAAAGTAATAATGTCCTTTTGAAAAGATATAAAGGGGATGAAAAATTTGCTCGTGTGCATAAACGCATACGTGAAGAGAACAAACAGAGGGCTGAAAAGAAACAAAAGCCTATGTTCTCATTTCTTGATGATGAAATTGTCACCATCCTGAATATAATAAAAGAGGATGTGGATGCCAAAGTCTATGACCGTAACGACATTCTGAAAAAGGATGCCTATTTCGGACGGACTGTTATGTCACTGATAAATGGTTGTCTGTATCATTTTCCACAGATAAAGCCCGAAATGGACGACTACAAGTTTATCCAATCAAGAATATCACAACAGTATATTAATCAATATAATGCCACATACGGCACAGCATCATAAAAGTATGTCAGAAATCAAAGAAAAGACACTAAGGCTCATTGATGGCTTAAAGGCTACCTGCCAATCATACGGCATGGGAAATGACGGGAACGAATATAAGATTATCACTCAGGTATTTCTCTATAAATTCCTGAATGACAAGTTTGGCTATGAGCTGAAAAATGCGAAAAGCGACATTGCCAAGGAGCTGAAAGGCGATGTAAAATGGGAACTCGCCTACGAAAATCTGTCGGCAGATGAACGTATGCTACTGCAAAGTGCCATGTCCCCAGATGTGCCGATGCTTGAACCCTATCATCTGATTGCGAACCTTTGGAATCAACAGGGTAAGGCAGATTTTGATTCTATCTTTGATGATACGATGACTGATATAGCCGAACAGAATGCGGATATATTCTCTACACAGACAACGGCTAACACCAAGATGCCACTTTTTGAACCTTTGACTGGTTTTGTTACCGATAGTGCGCAACGTGCTCCATTTGCTCGTGCATTGGTGGATAAACTCGTGAATTTCTCTTTTGAAGAAGCGTTTGCCCAAAATTACGATTTCTTCTCCAGCATCTTTGAGTATCTGATAAAAGACTACAATACTGCCGGAGGCGGTAAATATGCGGAATACTATACACCTCATGCTATCGCTACCATCATGGCACGTCTGTTGGTAGGCGATAATGCCGACTTGCACAGTATGGAGTGTTACGACCCATCAGCAGGAACAGGAACATTATTAATGGCACTCAGTCACCAGATTGGAGAAGACCGCTGTACCATCTTCTCACAAGATATTTCACAGCGAAGTAACAAAATGCTAAAACTTAACCTGTTACTCAATGGATTGGTGTCTTCACTTGATAACGCTATTCAAGGCGATACGCTTGTAAGCCCTTATCACAGGAGTGATGACGGGCAGCAGTTGCGCCAGTTCGATTTTGTGGTAAGCAACCCTCCGTTTAAGATGGATTTCTCCGATACAAGAGAGAAAATAGCTGCCATGCCTGCACGTTTTTGGGCGGGAGTTCCAAATATACCGGCTAAAAAGAAAGAGAGCATGGCTATCTACACCTGTTTCATCCAGCACGTGATAAACTCCTTGAAGAAAACTGGCAAGGGTGCAATCGTCATACCTACAGGATTTATCACGGCAAAGAGCGGTATTGAGAATAAGATACTTCACAAGATTGTTGATGACAAGATAGTATTCGGTTGCGTTTCCATGCCAAGCAACGTATTTGCCAATACAGGAACAAATGTAAGTGTGCTGTTCTTTGACAAATCAGCATCTTCTGACAAGGTTATTCTTATTGATGCAAGCAAGTTGGGCGAGGAATACAAAGATGCCAACGGATTGAAAAAGGTACGTCTGAATGATAGCGAGATTGAAAAGATTGTTGGTACATTCCAGCGAAAGGAAGCCGTTGACGATTTTTCGGTAGCTGTCACATACGATGAAATCAAAGAGAAGGGCTACAGCCTCTCCGCCGGACAATATTTCGACATCAAGATAGATTATGTGGATATTACTGAAGAGGAGTTCAATCTCCGCATGGATAACTACAAACAGGCTCTTTCCGAACTGTTTGCAGAAAGCCACCGTTTAGAAGAAGAAATCATGAAACAGTTGGACGCTTTGCGTTTCAACGCAAATGTAGGCAGCAATGAGTAACGAAATACAATTTTTGTTATACAGTCTTCCCGATGAAGAGGGGAAGGTGCAGGTCATCATAAAAGACGAAACTATCTGGTGTACGCAAAAAGCTATGGCACAGCTTTTTGGTATTGACAAATCCGGCATTAGCCGTCATATAGCCAATATCTTCAAAGATGGAGAACTTGACCTAGACACGACAGTTGCAAAAATTGCAACTGTCGTAAATCGTGGTATAAGAGGTGAAGTGGAAGAACTGGTCGATTTCTACAATCTTGATATGATTATTGCGGTGGGTTATCGTGTTTCTTCACCAAAAGCCACCAAGTTCCGTCAATGGGCAACTAAGATTCTCAATGAATATATCAAGAAAGGGTTTGTATTAGACGATGACCGTTTGAAGCAGGGAACGGCGGTATTTGGCAAGGATTATTTCCGTGAATTACTTGAAAGGGTTCGTTCTATTCGTGCCAGCGAAAGGCGTATTTGGCAACAAATTACCGATATATACGCCGAGTGCAGTACGGACTACGACAAAAACTCGCAGACTACACACGATTTCTACGCAATGATACAGAATCGTTTCCATTATGCCATTACAGGACAGACGGCGGCAGAGATAATCTATACCAAAGCCGACCATACCAAAGATCACATGGGGCTGACCACATGGAAGAATGCTCCTGATGGACGTATCTTGAAATCGGACGTATCAATAGCCAAAAATTATTTGCAGGAAAAAGAAATACGTCAGTTGGAACGTGCTGTAACAGGCTTCTTCGATTATATTGAAGACCTTATCGAACGTGAGAACACATTCAATATGGAACAATTTTCAGCCAGTGTCAACGAGTTTCTGACTTTCCGAAAATATCAGATATTACCGGATAAAGGACGTATCTCTGCGGCACAAGCAAAGGAAAAGGCTGAAGGAGAATATGATATTTTCAATAAAACCCAACGGATTGATTCTGACTTTGACAAGCAGATAAGAGGAATGTTAGACAGATAAAAGTGAAAGTAATGGATGACAAAGATAAACTTATTGAAGAGATCCAAGATCAATGCCAGAATTTTGCAAAGGACATCATTACTAGGCTCTGTAAGCGTGCTATTCGCAAAATAAACTCTTGGAATGTGAATATTGCTACAGATGATTATCCTAAAACATTTAATTTCTTTGACATTCTTTCTGTTGAATTTCAAAGCAAATCTTTAGATGAAATCAGCCCATATTTACAAGAATCTGTAGAGGATGTATTAGATAATGAGTATGATAGCTTACCGCCAAAGGAACGTTTTTTTGTTGACTATAGTCAATGTTATTGCGATAATGGCTATGACCCAATATCTATTCAGCAGCTAATTTATAACCGTTTCAATGATTTGCTCAACGAACATTGGCAATCAAAGAAAATATCAAATTTTGAAGAATCAAGATAATAGTAATGAAACTGAAAAAATATAAATTGGGAGAAATTATTGATGTTACAAGGGGAACAAGTCTCAGTGGCGAATATTATGCCACTGAGGGCGATTATATCCGTCTGACTTGTGGCAACTTTGATTATCAAAATAACAGTTTCAAGGAGAATACATCTAAAGACAATCTTTATTACATGGGAGAGTTCAAGCCGGAATTTCTTATGAAAAAGGGAGATATTATTACCCCTTTGACTGAACAAGCAATTGGCTTACTTGGTTCTACTGCCATTATTCCTGAAAGCGGAAAATATATACAAAGCCAAGATATTGCAAAGATTGTTTGCAAAGAGGATTTATTAGATAAAAATTTCGCTTTTTATCTAATATCTTCTGTTATTGTCAAGCAACAGCTAAGTGCTGCTGCCCAACAAACAAAAATTCGCCATACTTCTCCTGATAAAATTAAAGATTGTACAGTATGGATTCCAGAATTGACAGAGCAAAAGTTGATAGGAAAATTGCTTCGCACCCTTGACTCCAAAATCGAACTTAATCGTGCGATAAATCAGAATTTA
>JAHHQS010000047.1 GCA_020026285.1 Parabacteroides sp.
AGAGCAACAGCCTTCTAAGCTGTGGGTCCTGGGTTCGAATCCCAGCCCGATCACTGAAAGGAACGATATTTATCGTTCCTTTTTTGTTATATATCAGTAACTTATTAAGCTTTGTTGTGAAATAATATGTAGGTTGTAGCTTTACTTTTGCACAACAAGCTGATTTTTGATATAATGTCGATGAAGCCGAGATCCTTTTTCAGGTTTACTTATTGATATCTGTTATTTCTGAATCGTATTCCTTTCGGATTTCCTCCTTTTCAGCAAAATCTTCTATTTGTTTGCCTTTATACATTTCTTCCGAAATAAAAGTCTTGAATAAAACGATATCTTCGATGCCATTTACTTTAAGGCCTAAAGCAGATCCTTCTTTACTTTTCCCGTAGACGTGTATTGTTAATCTCTTATTAGTTTGCTGTTTCTTGTACGAGTAAGCAAAACTCGGATTTTGTTGGAAAAATTTTCTGATAAGATCAACACCTGTACGATTTACATTACATCTTTTGGCATAACGGGCAAAGAAATGAGGAATAAATATAATACAGGTAAGTGTATCTTTGTAAAAGACAGGCATTGCTGCGTATCTTCCATTGGGCTTTTCGTAAATACAGATAAATGTTTTCAGAGATTTGTCTCCTACATATTGTTCATTACGTCCTTCCCAAAGAACAAGCCATTTATTTTTTCGTTTGCTTGTTATCTCGGAATGTACATAAACAGGGAACATTTTCGATCTATGGATAATCTTATCGACTTTAGGTTGCTTGAATTCCGACTTTCGGATAATTTCATTGAAATCCTCTTTAATCTCAGCAACAATTTCGTTGACAGTCATGCTCTCTATTATCATTCCTTTCCAAAAATTGAATCTAAATAATCTGTATTGTCTATTTTTGTACGAATTTACACATAAAACAGAAAATTTAAAAGTAAAGAATGTATTAGATTCCTTATATTTTCTCTTTATTTCGATTGGTTTGAGATCTTATTTTATACGATTAATAAATGGAATAGGCCGTAAACCTGAGGCTTGCTATCACTCTCCAAAAATTGTTCTTGCGAAGAGGTGAGAGTTTGGCAACATATTTGTGTACCTTTTCTTTTTGTCCGCGAAGGAAAAATAGGAAAGCAAGATCGTAATTAGCTTCTTCTTCGTTGATTGTTGAAAGATAAAGTTCTTTGGGTAGGGAATGAATCACCATCCATTCTTCTTCAGTTATGTTATGATTGAATACTGTTTCCATAAAATATTAGTTTTAATGTATTTATAAGTCGTTCACAAAGTATTGTACCCTGGTAATCGTACAAATCCAAATAAGTCTTTTCTTTGCTTTAAATATAGTAAATCTTTCAAACATACAAGACGTTGGCCGATGATATAATTTCTTTTTAACAATGAGTCGAAAGAATTATTCTTAAATATCCGTTATCTTTGTTCCTTTATGGAGTAAAGATGATTATAAAGATAGGGAAATATGAAAAAAATGATGTTGTTATTGGTGGGTATTCTGTTGATGTCTTGTTCGGATGATATACCTACTCGCCGATTTTTTGTCAATGTTTATGAAAGATATGCTAACGAAAGTGATATAGATGCCGATATTTCGCCAAAAGCTTTTCTTTATCTGTATAGAGATATGAGGAAAGAAATCGATTTTCCGGAAAGTACAACTTCTGTTCTGGAAAGCGGAGTGTTGACTTATAAAGATGGTACGAAGTCGCAGATTCCTGCCTTCATGACTACCTATAGTGCTGGAGTGTTTGATGTGGAAGTTCCCGAAGGCCGGTATATTATGTGGACTACTACTTTGAAAGATGAAGTGAATACGACTTATTCTTCCAGCAAAGAGATTTTTGTACATAAGGGATGGCAGGATAAACTGGAGAAAAAGATTTTTGTCCTTTCAAATGAAGATAAAGATGTGAATCGTTATCAGGAATGGTAAGTGTTTATTAATTGAATTATATATAATACTAATAATGATTTGAGAGTATGATATTTCAGAGACTATTGGGATTCGATCCGAAGAAGCATAATCTCCGTACGGAAATTGTTGCCGGTCTGACGACCTTTCTGACAATGGCTTATATTTTGGCTGTCAATCCGGCAATTCTGGGATCGACAGGAATGGATAAAGGAGCTTTGTTTACGACCACGGTCATTTCTTCTGTTTTTGCCACATTGCTGATGGCTGTTTATGCCAAACTGCCGTTTGTGTTGGCTCCGGGTATGGGGTTGAATGCCTTTTTTGCATATACGGTGTGTCAGACTTTGGGATATAGTTGGCAGTTTGCTCTTACGGCTGTATTTGTGGAAGGACTGATCGTGATCTTTTTAACGATTACCAATATCCGTGAGAAGATTGTTTATCTGCTTCCCAAGGTTCTCCGTGATTCGATAGGTATAGGTATTGGTCTGTATATTGCATTTATCGGATTGCAGAATGCAGGCATCATTGTGAAGAATGATTCTACATTGGTTTCTTTGGGTGATGTTACGTCCGGTTCAGCGATGTTGGGTATGACAGGATTGATTATCACATCTATTCTTCTTATTCGTCAAGTGAAAGGAGCCTTGCTTTATGGAATTTTGATAACGGCTTTGCTTGGTGTTCCTCTTGGACTGACCGATGTCAAATCGGTGATAAGCATGCCTCCATCAATCGAGCCTATATTTCTGCAGATTGAATGGGAGAATATTTTTTCTACAGAAATGTTATTAGTGTTGTCTACTTTCCTTTTTGTCGATCTGTTTGGAACAATGGGAACGTTGATAGGCGTGGCTTCAAAGGCTGGAATGGTTCAGGAAGATGGAAAGATTCCTCGCCTGAACAGAGCTTTCATGGTCGATGCTGTTGGTACAACTGCTGGAGCCTTGTTGGGAACTTGTACGGTGACAACCTTTGTGGAGAGTGCTGCCGGAGTGGGGGAAGGTGGACGAACAGGAGTAACCGCTTTTTCGGCTGCTGTCTGCTTCTTATTAGCCTTGTCTTTGTCTCCTTTCTTTTTGGCTATACCTGCTGCTGCTACAGCTCCGGTATTGATTCTGGTTGGCTTGATGATGATCTCTTCTATTATTAATATCGATTTCTCAGATTATTCAGAATCTATTCCTGCTTTTATCTGTATTATTTTCACTCCTCTGACATATAGTATTTCAGATGGAATTGTTCTTGGAATGATCAGTTATGTTTTGATAAATTTGTTGAGCGGAAAGACGGAAAAAGTAACTATTCCGATGTGTCTGTTAGCTGCTGTCTTCGCTTTAAAATTCTTCATTTAGGATACAAGAACATTCAATGCTTTCTGCCATTTCTGTCAGGTAGAACGCTCTTCCCATTCATCTTGTCCGCAGATAAAAGGAAATATGAGAATTGAACTATCAATTGACAGATTAAATATGTACTTATTTAATTCCGCCAGCGGTAATAGTAAATAGGAATAAAAAGGGACTCTGAATATTGCTTTGCATTCAGAATCCCTTTTTTTGTTTTATAATCGTTGATCTAAATCCGAATCGAATTATTGATTCTTCTTTAACTATTCTACACGACGCTGGTCAGGAAGATGCTTGATCTTGAAATGAGAGAAATGAGCTTTGAAACCAGTCCCGTCCGGGCAAGCAGCCATCATTCCAACTTTTACCGGAGTATTATCCTGCAACCAGCAATTACGCATCATGGTGTATTCCTTTCCATCGAATGAATAGAAAATTTCAACAGCATCCAATCTCCTGACGGCCTTGATCCAGATGTAAGGAATCTTTTCATCTAATGTGATCACGCTCCAGTCGCTTGTATGATGAGTGACAACTACGCTTAAATTATATTTGCCATCGACATATTCGATACCGGTTTTAATATAATTCTCCTTATCTATTCTCAACATCAGGCAGGCCTGGTCGAAACGGTGGACATATTTTCCATCAATTTTTACTTCAACTTCAAATTCTCCTCCACGAGTCGTATAAAGAAATGGGGCATCATCAACCGTAAAACCATAATGGGATATACGCCAGTAATCACTTTGCGGAGTTACATCCATTGTCAGTTCATTGTTCTTGATTTCCCAAGATTCTGGTTCGTTGAACCACTGCATCCTGTCGAGTGTCTGAGCAAAAGTCGATACAGACATCATACATGCAGCTGCGGCAAATACTAGTTTCTTTTTCATTCTTCCGTATAGTTTTTTATTTGTTAATCGTATGAAAGTGTTTGTGTTTTTCGCTAAATTAATAACAAAATAATTATCTGAAAAGCTATTTATCGAACTAAATCTTTCAGTTTGATACACTGATAGGTCATGTGAGCGACGCTACTTTCATAAAGAATGGCAACAGTCTCTCTGTCTACCATTGTCAGGCAGGAGTAACCCCAGCTATAACCTTCGTCCAGCAATAGTTGATTCTCTTTTTCCCAGGTAAGTCCGTTGTCGAAACTCACTTTGATTGTCATATCCTTGCGTTCCTTGGTCGTGTTTGGATTGGAAAAAATCAACAAATCCTTACCCAAAGCATTATCCTTTGCTTTCACTTTAATCAGGCTGGCCATGCAGACGGGCTCATTCAAAGCGGAACGATTGGATGGATGTTCGGTCCATGTCTGACCCAGGTCTCTTGTGATACTTACGGCACGGCTTCCACCCCGATTATCTCGCATATTCAACATTAGAACTCCTGGTTCTATTTCAACAACTTGTGATTCTGTTGTATTCGACCGGGCTCCATTATGAAGTTTCCATGTCTTTCCACGATCTTTACTATACATGATTCCTGCAAAAGGCATATTTTCCTTGTCTTTATAGTCAATAGGGAAAACCAGAGTACCATCGTCCATGGTGATTCCTTTCCCGGGGCCTTGTAACAAATAATACCATTCAGGACGTTTCACTTGTTTGGTGATATTGATTGGATCAGACCAGGTCTGTCCGTCGTCTGTACTTTTTACCAGCATTAATTGTCCTGTTGTTTCTTTTTCTATACCAGGATGAGAGCTGAACCACGAACGTTGATTTCCCATTCCGTGTATCCATGAAGCAACAATCCAGATTGTATTCGTCTTTTTGTCTACCAGAATAGCTGGATCGCCGACTCCGTTCTGTGCCGAAGGTAAACCTCCGGTTTCTCCAAACGACATGGGCAGACGCATTTTTTCCCAAGTCCTGCCTCCGTCGGTACTTCTACTTAAGCCGATATCGATGCGTTCCTGCATATCTACACTGCTATTGTAACGGACATCGTAAACCGCTAGAACTGTTCCTTTATTTGTGGTGACTAAACCTGGAATACGAAAAGCAGCCGAACCATCATCGCCGGCGTGACGAACTCCAATACCCATGCGACGTTTCATTGGTTCGTCTGATACAGTTTCGACCGGAAGCTGATGACCATCGGCTTTGACTGATTCCACTTTGGCTGAAAGGGTTGTGAAAAGAGATGCATCCTTTTTCATCTCTACGCTGACCCAGAAATAATTGATTCCAGGGAATAATTTATGTTCTCCTTTCAAAACAATCGTATTTTGGGTCGGAGAAACTTCAGATTTCTTGATCGAGTAGGATGGAATGGCACTAAGTGTTTTTCCCGGTGTGAAATTTGTTACATAATCGACCGGAGAAAAGCGATTCTTACTGATTTTCTGTATAGCTTCGGTTCCTCCATAATATAGTTTCAAGGAGGCTATTTCTGAAAGAGGAACATTTTTATCAAAAGAGACTGTAACTTCATTGAATTGTTTTGTCTCGGTAGCATCCATTCTTAGATAGAATAATACATTATCATGTCTTTCAATCAGAATAGGCACTTGAGGCTGTTTTACGAAAATGGTGTCGGCAGCTTGAGCTGATAATAGACTGCACAATCCTAAGGTTAATAATATTTTTTTCATGAGATAAATATTTAATAAAAATTGTCGTGTGTTTGAAATAAAAAACATATAGACTTTCTACCGTTATTCTAACGGTTCAAATACATTGTTATTCTTATAGGAGAATGATCGGAAAGAAATTCTATTTCAGGACCTCTGTAGAATATTCCTTCAACACAACTAGGGAATAAGGCATCTGTAACAAATATATAATCAAGTCTTAATTGTGCATAACGTAATATATCCGGTTCTTGAGGGATTCTTTTCAATTGAGTGGGAAAAGTCGTTCTGTCTTTGTCTGAATTGAATAAATAACAGATGTCATGCAAAGGAGCTCCCATAAAAGTGGAAATGACAGTATATTGTCCCAGATCTCGATTACCAATGTGAGCATCGAAAGGAGAGACAGAATTTAGATCACCCATGAAAACACAGCTGTCCAGTTTGTTCTCATGAATATATTTCACGATATTATCTGCTTCAGCTTTACGTTTCAAGCGGCGTTCAGGAGCATCTCCCGGAGTCAGATGAGTCACCAAAAAATCCAGTCCCAGAGTTTTGCAATGTAACATTCCATGACCATATCCTTCTATTTGTTTAAAAATTTCTTTTAAAGGAGTTTTAGAAGTCAAAGCCACTGGATGACTATCGCCTACAAGTATAGCGACGTACGGATGTCCGTAACGTGCCGCTAATTTCTTTAATTTATCATGGTCGTATCCACAAAGTTCTTCCAAAGCCAATACGTCAGGATTCTCTTTCTTAACCCATTCAACGAATAGGTCAACCCGATCTTTTATATGTCCGGATCCAAAACCGTTCCAAATGTTATAAGTAATTACTTTTACTTTCTGGATTTCAGAAGATGGAATTTGAGTCTGAGCTTTCAAATTGGAATTTATGCCGAATAATAAAAAAGAAAGACATAATAGAAGCCCTTTGGGAAAGAAATGTTTCATAAGTCGAATTTTTTTTAGATTTCTTTCTTTTCTGATATGAAAATAGCAGATTAAAAGATTTATTAGTTATATATTTTTGATTAATTGTTAAAATTAAATCTTTTGTAATATATAATCAAACTATTTGAATAAAAGATTCCTATTTTTGTATGGATGGATGTTTTATAGGAACAGAATGTTAAAGTAGCTTCTATTTTTAATATGATGAAAAACGGATTAAGTTTATTATGTTGGGTCTTCTTTATTTGTAGAACATTAATCGTAAATGCACAGGATTTTGATGTCTATTTAATGATTGGGCAGTCCAATATGGCAGGGCGAGGTTCTTTGGTATCTGACGATTTAAAACCGATGGATGGAGTCTGGCTCTTGAATCCGGAAGGGAATATAGAGCCGGCAAGTTGTCCGATGAATAAATATTCTTCTATTCGTAAGGGAATGAATATGCAAAAGATGAGTCCGTCGGCTAATTTCGGGAAGATTTTGCATCAGAAAACCGGACGAAACATCCTGTTGGTTGTAAATGCTAGAGGTGGTTCTAAAATAGGAGAGTGGAAAAAAGGTAATGAGCAGACACATTTTTATTCGGAAGCAGTCAGAAGAACACAGGAAGCAATGAAGTACGGAAAATTGAAAGGTATAATATGGCATCAAGGAGAAAGTGACAGTGAGCATCCTGAAGGTTATATTTCGCAATTAATAGCTTTGGTCAATCATTTTAGAACAGATTTCCATAATCCGGATCTGCCTTTTGTCGCTGGAGAGATAGCTCAATGGCTTCAGGAAGCAAAGACATTCAATCCGATTATTCAATCTGTTCCAGCTGTTATTGAGCATTCAGATTATGTTACTTCAGTGGGTGCAGAGCCTTTGAAGGATTATAGCGACCCTCATTTTAACAGAAGTGGATCGAATTTGTTAGGCAAACGTTATGCAGAAAAGATATTACAAATGGTTTATGATATAAATAAGTAAAGAAATGAATATAAAAAGAGGAATATTGGTCTTGGTCTCATTAGGAGCATTTTGTTCCTGTAATATGTCGAAACAGGAAGCTAAAGAAGAAATTAAAATGAGTGGAAATCCTGTTTTTGAAGGTTGGTATGCTGATCCGGAAGGTATTATTTACGGAGATACTTATTGGATTTATCCGACATGGAGCGATAAATATGAAAAACAGACATTTTTCGATTGCTTTTCTTCGAAGGACCTGGTGAACTGGACAAAGCATGAAGCTATATTGGATACAGCGCGTGTGAAATGGGCCAAACGTGCAATGTGGGCTCCGGCTGTGATTTCGAAAGATAACAAGTATTATTTGTTCTTTGGTGCCAATGATGTGCATAAAGGGGAAGTTGGAGGAATTGGAGTTGCCGTTAGTAATCGTCCGGAAGGACCTTATCAGGACTTGCTGGGTAAGCCTTTGATTAATGACATTGTGAATGGTGCTCAGCCGATTGATCAGTTCGTTTTTCATGATGGCAATGAATATTATATGTATTACGGAGGTTGGGGACACTGTAACATTGTTCGTCTGAAACCTGACTTTACCGGATTGCAGCCTTTTGAAGATGGTGAAATGTATAAGGAGATAACTCCGGAAAATTATGTGGAAGGTCCGTTCGTCTTCAAGAAGAGTGGCAAATATTATTTCATGTGGAGCGAAGGTAACTGGGGTGGACCTGATTATTCAGTAGCTTATGCAATTGCAGATTCTCCTTTCGGCCCTTTCAAACGGATCGGGAAGATTTTGGCACAGGATGCGAATATAGCAACAGGTGCCGGTCATCATTCTGTAATTCAAATTCCTGATACAGAGGAATATTATATTGTTTATCATCGTCGTCCGTTGAAGGAGACAAAAGCAAATCACAGAGTAACCTGTATTGATAAAATGACTTTCGATAAAGATGGATTGATCAATCCGGTAAAGATAACATTCGAAGGAGTAAAGGCTCGATTATTGAAGTAAGAATAGTTTCATAAAAGAACTGTTTAACAACAACGAGGGTAAGAATTCAAATAATTCCTACCCTCGTTGTTGTTAATTCTATTTTTCTTTAAAGATATGAACCCTGACTCCAAACGACAAACGTAGAAAATCTTTCGCTTTCAGACTTTTGTTTGTGATTTTACTAATCAGATAAAGTTCGTTAGTATTGATCTCGTAGAAGAACTGTATGTTCTTGACTATTGAATTTCTCGGACTGAACCCGAATCGTTGTCCGACAAAGATGCTTGGACGGATCTTGGTGGAAATATTATAATATTTATTGGGATATTTCCCGGGTTCTTTTTTCCAGAATTCTTCTCCGGCAATAGTTGTCAGATATAATCCGCAATAGAACGGTTCCAGATTCCAGTTATCAGTGAAACTCATACTCCATGGAATATAACTCTGTTTGAAAGTCATCGTCATGCGGAATTTATCATTATGTCGTTTGGGCAGATATCCTAATAGAAAATCACTTTCCCATTGACAACGTCGTCCATAATCCCATCCGATTCCTGTAGAAAGAAATCCCATTCCTCCTGCATATTGCATCTTGACATGTGTAGGCTTTAATTTTTCCCAACCTTGATATTGTAAGTGCTTTCGTTTATCCCACCGACGTTCTTTGGTTTCTTTCTGTGGTTGGTCCAATGTGTTTCCTTCCGTATTTTGTGCATATCCCTTGAGATAAGCAGTGGAAATGATTAGGAGGAATGACAGAACTTTAATAATTGATTGCTTCATATAAATATCCTCCTTCTTTTTTGATTGTAAAACGTAGGATACCTCTGTGTTTGGCACAAGTACATTCGTAATAAATAATTCCGTCATTGAAGTAGTCGTCTACTCTTACAGTATGGCCGTGTCCATAAATACAGAATTGTAAATCAGGAAATTGTTTGATGTAATATTGGAAAACTTTCGCAATATTATTATTAAACTGATCAGAGAAAGGTCCGGCGTGCATAGCTACAACAGTCTTTTTTATTTCCGGACTTAAATTCTTATATTCCTGTTCAAGGAATGATAAATCGGGGATATTGCTGGAGTAATCAAATTCCAGAGCATTCGTATTCAGACAGATGAACCGGACATTGCCGGCTGTAAAGGCATAATTGTTTTGGCCGAAAATTTTGTTGAACAGTTCCACTCCGGTTCCCAGACAGTCATGATTCCCTAAAACCACTACGTATGGGACTTTCAGTTTGTTCATGATGTCTCGTTGTTTTTCGAATTCCATTTTCAGTCCGAAATCAGAAATATCTCCTGTATGGATAACGAAATCGATGCTGTCCATTTTATTGATGTAGTCCACTGCATCTTCCGTTTCGTCGTACCATCGTTGAGTATCGCTTATCACTACAAAAGAGACTTCTTCTTTACCTTTCATCTTCTGCTCAATAAGCTGAATGTTCTTGGCATTGATGTTTGTTTCTCCATTAATATTGAGATCGTATGGATGGTATTCAATCATCTCACAACTTGTTAATAAGGAAGTAATACCTATGCAAATAATATGAGCTAATTTATTTGCATATTGTAAAGCAAATTTTATTTTAACCATAGCATCATTATTTTATAAATATAGTGTACAAATATAAAAAAAGAATTGACTTTATCTATAAAAAAGGAAATATTGACTACTAATCGGAAAATATAGACTAGTTATAGTAAAAATACAGTCGTAAAAATAAGAATCTGCAAAAATTGACTGTGTTTTTTTATCGAATTGTAAATCGTTTAAAAACGTACACAGTGTCCGATATCGGACATCCTGCGAAATACCTTTTCTGTTGATTATTAATCTGTTGATGTTTTGGCATGCATCTTGTTTGTTAAAGAGTACTGGAATTAATAATCATTATAGCTGAATAAATATGGACAGAAAAATATCTAAAGAGGAACAATTGAAAAAACGGAATAAGAAGATTTTAAAATATGGAGTAATATTCATCTTCGGTATTCTTGTCATTGGATTCCTTATTTCAAGTTTGCAGAGTAGTGTAAAATTAAAGGATCTGAATCTTTCGACGGTTGATCAGGGAACAATTGAAGTCAGCATTAGTGCTTCGGGGAAAGTGGTTCCGGCTTTCGAGGAGATTATCAATTCGCCTATCGATACGAAAATCATTCAGGTTTATAAGAAAAGTGGTGATAGTGTGGATGTTGGAACTCCTATCATGAAGCTGGACTTGCAAAGTACGGAAACAGAATATCGCAAGCTTCTGGATGAGGAACAGATGAAACGTTATCAGTTGGAGCAGTTGAAAGTCAATAACGAGACTTATCTGAACGATTTGAAGATGAAGGTGAAAATCAGTGCCATGAAGTTGAATCGGATGGAAGTGGAATTGAGAAACGAACGTTATCTGGATAGCTTGGGAAGCGGTACTACTGATAAAGTCCGTCAGGCTGAGCTGGCTTTTAATACGGGAAAACTGGAATTGAAGCAGTTGAAGGAGATGTACGAAAACGGACAACAGGTAAAAGCTGCCGATTTGAAGGTTAAGAAATTGGAATATCAGATATTCTCCAAGAGTCTGGCTGAAATGAAACGTACACTCGATGATGCTCAGATTCGTTCTCCACGGAAAGCGACGCTGACTTTTATCAATAATCAGGTTGGAGCGAGAATATCGCAAGGCGAACAAGTTGCTGTTATTTCGGATCTGAGCCATTTCAAGGTGGAAGGCGAAATTGCCGATTCGTATGGAGACCGGATTGCTGTCGGAAGTAAGGCTGTCGTTAAGATTGGTAATGAAAAGCTGAACGGGATGGTAAGCAGTGTGACTCCATTAAGCAGGAATGGTGTTATCTCTTTTTCTGTCCAGTTGGAGGACGATAATCACAGGCGTTTGCGTTCTGGGCTAAAGACCGATGTCTATGTGATGAACTCTGTAAAGGAAGATGTTCTTCGTTTGGCAAATGCTTCTTATTATGTAGGTCCTGGTGAATATGAACTGTTTGTTATGAATAATGAAAAGGAGATAGTCCGACGTAAAGTCAGTCTGGGTGAAAGTAATTTCGAATATGTAGAAGTAGTTGATGGTTTGAAATCAGGTGATCAAGTTGTTATCAGTGACATGGGCTATTACAATAATAAAGTAAAGATTAAATTGAAATAATCTCGATGGCTCATCAGCCAGGAAGCCCTCTGCCTTGTACACCTCGAGCCATTATCCGTTAGGTGAAAACATTGTTCTCTGATACCAGGTAGGTCTTTTCCCTTATCCTTCGCGGACTATTCCCGTTTGAGTTAGTAGGGAAAAGAAGAATCATATAACTGATACGGATCTTTTCCAGGGGATGATATAAAAAATGCATATAAATTCCTGAATGGCTCAGTCTATTTATATGCATTTATGTAAAGCAGATATTCTTGATGTTATAAAAATTCCAAGTGGAATGATTATATCGTTCTATTATTCCTTTACGAAATTGAATTTTTCCAATTTAAGAGGACCGTATTTTTCAATCTGAGGAACTAGAGTTGTGAAGTGTTCTGATTTCATGTGAGCATCCAAACATTCTTCGTTTTCCCAAGTTTCACAAATCATGATAACATTATTACGAGTTGCGCTTTCGAATACATCGTAAGCAATACATCCTTTATCGTTCAAAGATTTTTTTACTAATTCTTTAGCAACTTCAACAGCAGCAGCACGGTCTTCTGCCTTTACCGGAACAAATACATTTAATCTGATCATATTTTTATCGTTTTAATTTAATGTTTAGCTCTCAAAAATTGTGAGCAGTACAAATATATGGAAAAGTTTGATATATCAATAATCAATCTTGTCAATTAATAGATCGAACTTATGATTTGATAAGAACAATCTATCGAATATTTACATTTTTTGTCGATATATTGTTGTGTATCGAACAGGTTAAAACGATATCCATGAATAATATGGAACCTGATTGATTTATTCGGCTTCCTTCTCTTTAAGCTGTTTGCCCATTCTATACAGGTAATAGGAAATGTGTGTCAAAGCAAAGATGAAAGAAATAATCAGCAATACTTTGTTTTCGTTCCATCCAACAGTCTGCTGATGCCAAAGTCCGGTAATTACGCAGAGAACGGATAGAACAATACCAATCATGTTCAAGGCTAATTCGCCGTGACGATGTTCTTGCATGAATTCCAGTTTGCTATGTTTGATTCCGTATGCTGCATAGATGTCCAGACCAATCAGCATCCAGACAACCAGACGGATCCAGGTGTCGGCTGGAAGGAAAACCATCATCACCAGACAGGTAATGATGCCGGCAATAGGAATGAATGGAACAAAAGGAGTTTTGAATGATCTAGGTGCGTTCGGCATTGTTTTCCGGATAATCAGAACTCCGGCACACACCAGGATAAAGGCAAACAGTGTCCCGATACTGCACATTTCGCCTGCGACACTTGCCGGAACAAAAGCAGCCAATGTTCCTACCAGTATCATGAACAGGAAGTTACTGCGGGCTGGTGTGCGATATTTCTCATGTATGTGAGAGAAGATAGGAGGCAATAATCCGTCGCGGCTCATACTAAGGAAGACACGGCTCTGACCTAATAATGTAACCATGATGACTGAACAATAACCCAACAGAATGGCTACAACAATCGCTCTGTTTAACCACGGATAATCCGGTACGACAACACCCGAAGCATTCACTTCTCCCATGTGGTCGATGGCAATGGCTACGGGAGCGATTCCGTTATGACCGGCAAAGGCTGAGTAGTGTACAACTCCTGTCATGACATGTGCGAAAAGCATATACAGAACCGTACAGACCAGCAGGGAAATCAGAATGCCGATCGGCATATCCCGTTTCGGATTCTTTGTTTCCTGGGCAGCTGTACTTACCGCATCAAAACCTAAGAAGGCAAAGAATACAATGGCTGCACCTCGCAGGATTCCTGAAACTCCGAATTCTCCTAATGTCCCTGTATTGGCTGGAATATAAGGACTGTAGTTTTCCATGTTGATGTATTTCCATCCTAAAGCTACGAATATTAAAACGACTGAAACTTTCAGGAAAACCAGGATTCCATTAAATATGGAACTGCCTTTGGTTCCTCGAATCAGGAACAGACTCATCAGAACGACGATCAGAAATGCCGGGATATTTACAATTCCTCCGTCCCAGGGACAGGCCGTTAATGCGTGGGGGAGGTGAATACCAAAACCTTCGAGGAAGACTACCAGATATCGACTCCAGCTGATACTTACAGTGGTTGCTGCAACGCAATATTCCAGAACTAGATCCCAGCCGATAATCCAGGCTACTAATTCGCCCATGGTTGCGTACGAATAGGTATAGGCACTTCCTGATACCGGAATCATCGAAGCGAACTCGGCATAGCAAAGTCCGGCAAAACAACAACCTAAAGCCGCAATGGCAAATGATAATGTAATGGCAGGTCCGGTATAACCGGCAGCAACAGCACCCGTAATTGAAAATAGTCCGGCTCCAATGATTACGCCGACACCCAGCGCTACCAGACTACACGGGCCAAGGATACGCCTAAGTGTTTTCTCGCCCGATTCATTCGATTCGGTGATTAAAGCATCCAAAGGCTTCTTTATAAATAACCCCATTTAGATAGATAAAAAAATTAATATTAGAGTACAAAGTTAGGAAATCGACATTTTATATGCAACTCTTCCATTGATGTGTGAGTTTGGTTATAAATCAAAGCAGACAGATGAATGGTGGTCTGTATTGGATAGTATATAAATAAAGGGATGAATCATACGAGTTTAAGTGATTCATCCCTTGGTGTTAAATAAATTTGAAAATCATCTTCTTACTTAAAAGTTTCTTTCAGGATAAAGATTGTTCCACCATTCCGGCTGGCCTTTTAAATGTTTGGCAAACCAGGCAAATATCGTGTTCTGCCATTTTGTGCGTTTGCTGTAATCCAGAATATGGTGATCCTGACCGTCAACCTGAACAAATTCCACCTCTTTACCCAGAATCTTCATGGCGGCAAACATCTGGATACTTTCGCCAACAGGAACGTTTGTATCGGCGTTTCCATGAAGAAGCAGTAATGGTGTCTTGATTTTGTCGGCACGGAAAAGAGGACTATGTTCTGTATAGAATTTCGGATCGTTCCATGGATATGTATTGGCATTGGCAACCGAACAATATCCTATTCCCCAATATCCTTCGCCCCAGTAACTGCTCAGAGCACTGATTCCTGCATGACTGATTGCTGCAGCAAACAAATCTGTTTTAGTCTGAAGATACTGTGTCATGAATCCGCCGTAGCTGGCACCGATACATCCGATCTTCGTTTTGTCAACGAACGAATGCTCCTTGCAGAATAGTTCGGTTCCACGGATGATTTCGTCGGCAGTCTTGGTTCCCCAGGCATTGACGTGGCGGGCAGCAAACTCTTGTCCGAAACCGGTTGTTCCACTTGGATTCAGAATGTAGACAACATAACCTTGAGCTGCATACATGTGAGTGGCATAACGGCCTTCCATATCTCTTCCGGTAGGAGATGTTCCTCCGTAGTAATTGACAATCATCGGATATTTCTTCTTCGGATCGAAATGAGGAGGCAGATAGTAACGTCCTTGAATTTCTGTTCCATCAGCCGATTTGAAGTTCCATTCATGAACCTCGCCTAACACAACATCCTTTAGTTTGTCAGCCGACAGATCATCAATCAATTTACTCTGGTCGTTCCGGATGTCGTAAGCATACAGGCGATTGGCATTCGAAGCACTCTGACCATAACAGTATATCATCGGAGCATTTTCGGCCACAGTGAAATTATGAATCATATCCTCCGGAATATTCAGCTTTCTGAATTCTCCTGTTTTAGGATTGCATGAATACATTGGCTGATAATCGCGGTCTTCAGTCAGCAGATAAATCATTCCGTCGGCTTTGCTCCAGATTGAACGCATCACATTCGGATTGAAATTCTTCGTCAATGCTTTTGCCTGCTTGCTGGCCAGGTCGTAAATAAATAATTGTCCGTCATAGCTGTTGGCAATCTGGCCTTTCTTGATGTTCAGACCAATATTGTTGAAAGCATCGGCACTGCCTGATACAAGAAGCTGTTTGCCGTCTGGCGAGAAAGTGGCACCGTTTGCATATTTCGAATCTTCCCAGATAGTCTCTACCTCCATTGTCTGCAGATCGAGCTTATATAAAGACTGACGCGAGAAAGGCAGAGAAGTATATACGTTCTTGGAGGTTCCATATAACAGATATCTGCTGTCGGCACTCACATCCTGAATGTAGGTACTCTTGTTACCGAAAGTTATCTGTTGGAACAAACTGCTTGCAATATCGTATTTCCAGATGAAATAGCGATTGCGGAAACCCGCCAGACGATCAGCCGATTCAGTGACCCGGATAATTTCTTTGTCTTCTTTCGGACCTTCTTCCATAATCATATATAACAAGGTCTTTTCATCGGGAGTAATCTGGAAGCTGCCATCCGGAATCTGAGTAGCCAGCACTTTTTCCTCCAGTGTGGCCGGATCGATCAGAATCAAATCCTTTCCATCCAATGATTTTCTGATAACATAGAAGGTGTTGCTGGTCGGCATCCACTGGGCAGAAGCCAGTTCGGTGTCCTGTAACAGGATTTTGCCATCAGCTGTTCTTAACTGTCCGAAAGAACTGCTCTTTCCTCCCGGTAAATGATTGGTATAATTAATCAGTACATATTTGCCATCAGCAGAAAGACGGGCACCTGATACATCCTTGCCGTTCATGACATCAGTCAGCGTATATCTTTTCTCCGGATTAGTAGAAGCAGTCACTTCTGCATTTTCATCCGTTTTGAAAGTGGCTTGAATGGAAGGAGTCTTTCCTGCTTCAGCCAGATATTTGATGACCACATTATAACGGCGAGGTTCCAGACTCATGTTTGTTTTAGCCTCCTGTTTCCTGCCATCCACATAAACTTCGAAAGCTCCCGGAGAGGAGATTTCAAGAGAGCCGTTTACAAAACGGTCGCTGTTCAGATAGAAAGAAAACAGATGCAATGCATATTGATCAGATGGGGCGGAAAAAGATAAGGTTCCATTGCCGTCGGCCTTGATTTCCTGAGCGCCACCCAGAGCCTTGTCGAAAGATATGTTTGTTTTTAGCAGATTATTTATGCTGAATTCTTTACCTTGGATATCAACCTTGTCTGATAAAACAGGTTTGCTGATTGCAATAGGACCGGCATGTCGGTATTGCAATACTTTAATGTCTTTTGCCTGTAAAGTCATTCCAAACAAAAGAGATGCCAGTAAATAGTACTTTTTCATTTGACATTTATGTATAATATTAATATTCTAATTCACCTTCCCATACATAGCAGCCATGGAACAGGCTCTTTAAATCAGTTCTTCCTTTGAACAAACCAAAAACAGAAGATCCCGAACCGGACATGGAAGCGTAGACTGCTCCATTTTCGTATAGTTTGAGCTTGATCGCTTCTATTCCCGGAAATTTGGGAAATACACTTTCCTCGAAGTCGTTAACCATTAGATCTTTCCATTCGTTCACCGGCTGTTTGATGATTTCTTTCAAAGAAATCTTTGGTTGAGACGGTCTGATCATCGAATAAGCTTCGGCTGTTGAAACCGCAATATCAGGCTTGACCAGGCATAGATGCCAGCCTTTCAAAGAAAAATCGACAGGTTCGAATACGTTTCCGATACCCGATGCAAAGACCGGTTTGTTCTGTATGAAAAACGGACAATCCGCACCGATTTTTGCCGCAAGCTCTTCCAGTGTGGAATCCTTGATCCCGAATCCACAGAATTCATTGACAAGCTTTAGCATGAAGGCGGCATCGGAGGAACCTCCTCCCAATCCGGCTCCAAAAGGGATTGTCTTTAATAAATCAATCCGAAGTTCGGGAACTTCGTATTTCTCTTTTAATGTATTTAAAGCTTTTATCACAAGATTCTTTTCGGCAGGACCGTCGATAACGATTCCGGATTGATTGAAACTCGTTTGTTCAGTTTCTGTAATTTCGAGTGCATCCGTTATAGGAATCGGGTAGAAAATGGTTTCAATATTATGATAACCATCCGGACGTTTTTCTACGATATTAAGTCCGAGATTAAGTTTAGCGTTAGGGAAACAAATCATTTTCGTTGGTATTTTTTTTTATCGGATAAAAGTACACGTTTCTTGTGAATAATTCAAAATATCTGTTATGATTTCTTCATCGTGTCTCGTTTTAATCCCGAAAGAAGGGAGGAAATGTGCAAGTTGTAAAGATGAAATCTACATTCTAAAAAGAACATTACAATGACGGTCGGATTGTCTCTGAAGATTCTTTTGTGAAATGACAGGTAGCATTTGTTAGTATTTTCAGGATTGAGCATCTTTGTTGAGTTACAGTGGATTCATATAAATAATATTCGTACCATGTTACAGACATGACAAGGCGAGAATTTGTCGTGAGTCTGTAAAAAATCAGAAAACAGGAGGCCCAATCGGGATGGAATGGAGATGCTCGTCAAGATTATTCGATATTTTTATGTAAGTTTGCACTTTCTAAATGGCTATAAAAGTGGAAGAATATCTGGAACAACTAAATAAAAGTCAGCGTGAAGCTGTAGTATATTGTGATAGTCCGGCTTTGGTGATTGCGGGAGCAGGCTCAGGAAAGACGAGAGTCCTTACTTATAAGATAGCCTGGCTTCTGAAACAGGGACTGCCTCCATATTCAATATTGGCCTTGACTTTTACCAATAAGGCAGCTCGGGAAATGAAAGAGCGAATAGCTGCTATTGTTGGTGATGATGTGGCTCGTAGGTTATGGATGGGAACTTTCCATTCTATCTTTTCGCGTATATTGAGACGTGAATCGGAGCATTTAGGGTATCCTTCCAACTTTACTATTTACGATGCCGCCGATTCGAAAAGTCTGATCAAGGCTATTATCAAAGAGATGCAGCTCGACGACAAGGTTTATCGTCCGGGACTGGTTCAGAACAGAATTTCGAATGCCAAGAATGCCCTGATTACTTATAAGGCCTATGCACAAAGCAAGCAGTTGATTGAAGATGACCTCCGGAGTAAGGTCCCTTTGATTCGTGATATTTATGCCCGTTATCAGAATCGTTGTCAGCAGGCGGGAGCCATGGATTTTGATGATCTCCTGTTACAGACGAATATTCTGTTCAGAGACTTCCCGGATGTATTGGAACGTTATCGTAATTTCTTCCAGTACGTTTTAGTCGATGAGTATCAGGATACCAACTTTGCCCAGCATCTGATTGTTCAGCGCCTTTGCGAAGGACTTGGACATTTATGTGTGGTGGGTGATGATGCTCAGAGTATTTATTCCTTCCGAGGAGCCAATATTGATAATATTCTTCAGTTCAAGAATGTTTATCCTGATTGTCAGATCTTCAAGCTGGAACGGAATTACCGTTCTACCCAGAATATCGTGAATGCAGCCAATAGTCTGATTCATAAGAATAAAGGACAGATCCCCAAGAATGTATATTCCGAAAAGGAAGAAGGAAACAAGCTTCAGCTGATTTCGACTTGTTCTGATTATGAAGAGGCTTATGCCGTGGCCGTCAGAATTCAGGAAATGAAACGGATGAGGATGGCTGAAAAGTATGCAGACGTGGCTGTCCTTTACAGAACGAATGCTCAGTCGCGTGTCTTGGAGGAGGCCATGCGCAAACGGAATATTCCGTATCGTATTTATGGAGGCTTGTCTTTCTATCAGCGGAAGGAAGTGAAGGATGTCATTTCTTATTTCCGTCTGGTGATTAATCCGCATGATGAGGAAGCCTTCAAGCGAGTGATAAATTATCCAACCCGTGGAATCGGTGCGACTACTGTTTCGAAACTGGTTACTGCAGCCACAGAAGCGGGAGTCAGTCTGTGGACCGTCTTGAATTCTCTGGCTGAATATGGCGTTTCGGTGAATGCCGGAACCAAAAACAAGCTGGAAGCATTCCGATTGCTCATCGAATCGTTTATCGAGAAAAATAAAACCATGGCAGCCGACGAGATAGCAGCCGGTATTGCCAAGGAGTCCGGTCTGGTCAGTTTATTGGTCCAGGATCGATCAACAGAAGGTATCAGTAAGTTTGAAAACCTTCAGGAATTATTAAAAGGTATAGTTGAATTCTGCCAGATCCGTCGGGAGGAAGGAACAGAACTTGTTAAATTATCAGATTTCCTTGCCGAAGTATCCTTGTTGACTGATCAGGACAGAGGTGATGAGGAGGAAACGGATAAAATAACTCTGATGACTGTTCATGCTGCCAAAGGTCTGGAATTTCCAGTGGTCTTTGTGGTGGGATTGGAAGAGGAGCTGTTCCCTTCATCCATGTCGAAAGATAGTTTAAGAGCAATAGAAGAGGAAAGGAGATTGTTTTATGTCGCTTTGACCAGAGCGGAAAAATATTGCACACTTTCGTATGCAAAAAGTCGTTTCCGGAACGGACAGACAGCCATGTGTGTGCCAAGCCGTTTCCTGCGGGATATTGATTTGAAATATATTGAAACTGATGATAATCGTTCGCAGCGGACAGGAGGAGATTCTTTTTCGTCAGATCGGGATCGTTATCAAAGCAGACCAGCCTTTACATCACCGTTGCAGCAGTCACGACCAGTCGGCGGCCAGACTGTTTCATCATCGCATCCGGTTTCGAGTATTTCAACCGGACCTCGTAAGCTGACAAGAATCAGTTCTTCGCCATCTGCATCAACTCCATCGGCCGGAAATGTGGATTATTCCGGGTTCGAAGTAAATATGCGTGTCCGTCATAATCGGTTTGGAGAAGGGGTTATTTTATCCCTGGAAGGAGAAGGAAATAATAAAAAAGCTCTCATTTCGTTTGAGAATTTCGGGCAAAAGCAACTTTTACTTAAATTTGCCAGGTTAGAAAGAGTCTGATTAGGATATTTTTATGTATTTTTACACACTAATAATAAGCTTTAGGAAATAATAATAGGTTATATATATGGGTATATTTAGTTTTTTCAGCAAAGAGAAAAAAGAAACGCTCGACAAAGGCCTTTCCAAGACAAAAGAAAATGTATTTACCAAAATTACCCGAGCAATAGCAGGTAAGAGCAAGGTTGATGATTCTGTATTGGATAATCTGGAAGAAGTCTTGATTACTTCTGATGTTGGCGTAGAAACAACGCTGAAAATCATTGAACGTATTGAAAAGCGTGTGGCACGTGATAAATACGTAACTACTTCTGAATTGACAGGTATTCTGCGTGATGAAATAGCTAATCTGTTAACAGAAAACAATACAGAAGATGGTGATGGTTTTACTTTGCCTGAAGACAAGAAACCGTATGTAATTCTTGTTGTTGGTGTTAATGGTGTTGGTAAGACAACAACAATCGGAAAATTAGCTTATCAGTTCAAGAAAGCTGGAAAGAAGGTTTATCTGGGGGCTGCCGATACTTTCCGTGCTGCAGCTGTTGAACAGCTGGTTATCTGGAGTGAAAGAGTAGGAGTTCCTATCGTTAAGCAGAAGATGGGTTCCGATCCGGCTTCGGTTGCTTTTGATGCCTTGAGTTCGGCCAAAGCCAATGGTGCTGATGTTGTAATTATCGATACAGCCGGCCGTTTGCATAACAAAATCAACCTGATGAATGAGCTGACCAAGATTAAGAATGTCATGAAGAAGGTGATGCCTGATGCTCCTCATGAAGTATTGATGGTTCTTGACGGTTCTACGGGTCAGAATGCTTTCGAGCAGGCAAAACAGTTTACTGCTGCTACTGAAGTGAATGCCTTGGCTGTTACCAAACTGGATGGAACTGCCAAAGGTGGTGTCGTTATTGGTATTTCCGATCAATTCCGTATCCCGGTTAAATATATCGGCTTAGGTGAAGGAATAGAAGATTTACAGGTTTTCCGCAGACGTGAATTTGTTAATTCTTTATTTGGAGAATAATTTTTTAGACAAGAAAAAGATGATTTCCCGAAAGGTGTTTATTGAAGCTTTCGGTTCTTAGGATATTTACACCCGGATGTTGTTCGAAGCATCCGGGTGTATTGGGTTAGATAGATATAGTTTAGAGTTGTATTGATTAATAGGTAGTCATGAGAAAAAATAAAGTTGATATTATCACATTGGGTTGTTCCAAGAATCTGGTCGATTCTGAACAATTGATGAGACAATTTACAGCTAATGGTTATAGAATTGAACATGATCCGCATAAAATAAACGGAGAAATAGTGGTCGTCAACACTTGTGGATTTATTGGTGATGCACAGGAAGAGTCCATCGAAATGATTCTTGAATTGTGCGAAGCCAAGAAGCAGGGAAAGATAGGAAAACTTTTCGTGATGGGATGTCTGTCCGAACGTTTTCTAGCCGATCTGAAAAAGGAAATTCCCGAGGTGGACCATTTCTATGGAAAGTTCAACTGGAAAGAGCTGATAACTGATTTGGGAAAATCTTATTATCAGGATCTGGCTCATGATCGTATATTGACAACTCCCAAACATTATGCTTATTTAAAGATTGGTGAAGGTTGCAACCGCACTTGTTCCTATTGCTCTATCCCGATTATAACGGGTTCGTATCAGTCTCGTCCTATGGATGAACTGGAGAAGGAAGTAAAGGAACTGGTCAGCAAAGGCGTTCGTGAATTTCAGTTTATTGCCCAGGATCTGACTTATTATGGATTAGATCTTTACAAAAGAGCAGCTTTGCCTGAACTGGTGGAGCGAATATCTGATATTCCAGGTGTGGAATGGATTCGTCTGCATTACGGTTATCCTTCTCATTTCCCATTCGATTTATTGAGAGTGATGCGTGAAAGAGACAATGTCTGCAAATATATGGATATAGCCTTGCAGCATATCAGCAATCGTATGTTGAAGTTGATGCGTCGTAACATAACAAAGGAAGGAACTTATGAATTGTTGGAGTGTATGCGTTCGGAAGTTCCGGGAATCCATATTCGTACAACCTTGATGGTTGGTCATCCGGGAGAAACTGAAGAAGATTTTGCCGAATTAGTGGAGTTTGTACGAAAGGTCCGTTTCGAAAGAATGGGAGCCTTTGCTTATAGTCATGAAGCAGGGACTTATGCATATAAGAACTATGAAGATACCATTCCTCAGGAAGTGAAACAGGAACGTCTGGATGCTTTGATGCGCGTGCAGGAACGTATTTCTTTAGAGGTTAATCGTTCAAAGATCGATAAGGAATTCAAAGTCATTCTGGATAGGGAAGAAGACGATTTCTATATTGGACGTACTGAATTTGATTCTCCTGAAGTCGATCCCGAAGTATTGATCAGCAAAGAAAATGTTTTAGTTCCGGGACAATTCTATCGTGCTTTGATTGAGGATGCTCAGGCTTTTGATCTATATGGTAAGATATTGTTAAATAAACAATCATAAATTTGCCTGATTACGAAAAAATGACTAATATAGCACAAAATACGCAAAATTTGTCTTCCATGAAAAGTAAAGAGGTAATAGCAGAATTGTCAGAACGTATGGGGTGGACTTCAAAGGATATCACCGATGTTCTGGCTGTCATGGGTTCTGCTATTGGTACGAAGCTGATGGAAGGTGATTCGATCAACTTTCCTTCATTGGGACAGTTTGAGGTGAGAAAGAAAATGGAGCGTGTTTCTGTTAATCCGACCAATGGTAAGAGATATCTGGTGCCTCCTAAATTAGTGCCCGTGTTTAAGCCTGCCAATATGATTAAAGGTCGTTTAAAAGATATGGATGATAATGAACAATAAGCTCTCTTTACAGGATCTGGCTTCTATTTTATCAGAACAGACTGGTAAGACAGAACAGGATTGCGAACGTTTCCTGCGTGAATTCATTTCGGTTATAACCGAAGGTGTATTAGTGGATAAAATAGTAAAGGTTAAAGGCTTGGGTACTTTTAAAATTATCCAGGTTGAAGAACGTGCCAGTGTTTCTGTGAATACAGGGGAAAGAGTGGTGATTCCAGCTCATAATAAATTCTCTTTCATACCGGATAAGAGTTTGAAGGAATTGGTCAACAAGCCTTTCTCTTTATTCGAGACAGTTGAATTGGATGAGGAAATCGAAATCTCGGATATGGAAGTTCCTGCAGACGAAGATGTAGAAGATGAAACTTCTTCTGATGATAAGGAAGAAGTGGAAGTGACTCAATCCGATTCAGCAGTTGTTAATGAGAAAGTCCGGGAGGAAATGACTCCTTTGATTTCTGCTGAAGAAAGTTCTGAAGTGTCAGTTTC